>CAIWAO010000091.1 GCA_903910745.1 uncultured Burkholderiales bacterium | reverse complement strand
CTAGTGCGGCGTTTGCTGTTGTTCGATGTACTGGCGTATGACGGCGATGGGCGCACCACCGCAACTGCCAAGGGAGTAGATGGGTGACCAAAGCGCCGCCCCCCAAAGTTTCTTGCGGATGTTGGGGTAATTTTTCTGCCGAATCATTCGTTTTTTGTCAATGATGTTTGTGCAAGAGTAGTTGGCTACAGAGGCGTCATTAAAGGTTTCAAGCAATTAAAAACTATAACTCGCGCGTCTGGCTACAGGACCACTAGTGCTTCTTCATTGGAGAATAGAGGGATAAATTCTCATTTTTCCGGAGATGATGATGAGCTAGAGCTAGAGCTAGAGCGAGAGGTAATTATTCATGAGGAAGCTCAGCCCGTCCCTAAGAGCGGCGATTTTAAAGGCGAGGGGACCAATCAATTTGCAGCTAAAACGGCTGTGAAAATGCATGAACCCTCTAAAGATGTTGAAGTCAAGCCTGAAGCGCAAAAACACGCTGAGCCAAAGCATGAGAGAGAGGGCCATTCAGATGAGAAATCTACAAAGAAATCTAATGACAAAAAAGCGGACTAGCCTGCGCTAAGCACCAATAAAAGCCGCTATATTTAGATCCTATTTATGGATAGGCGGTTGTTATTTGGATTTTATGAAGAGTCGATATTGGCTATCAATATAATTTCTACGTTGGCTTTTTACGTTCAACGATTGGCATTTTCAACTTCGTTTAGAAATGTCGATGCAAGTTTTTGCAGGACTGATTCAATTAATTTTTCGTTGCTGAGTAATTTCTCTTTAATTTCTTTTTTTGGCAAAGTCCCTCCCTGTATTGCGTATTCGCTTGAACCTGTGTAATTAAGAAGAGTACTCTCCCAAAGCGATGCATATATTTTCTTATCCTTGAAATTGATCAATCTATTAAGCTCAATTTGAGACACAAAAAAGCACGAGGGAATTTGACCCTCTTCATATGAGGTTGGCAAGGTTGTAATGTTCAAAGCAATATAGTCATCAGATTCAGAATCAACTTTTATCAACCTCGATTGATTGAGGAGAGAGTTAACTGATTTAAGTAATTCAGACTTATTTAATCCACAAGTCTTTGCGTCATCATCTACCTCTAAAATTAGATCGACCTTGTTTAGACCTTTGAACCTTATTGTTTGAAATACATTGTCTTTGTTCTGCGCAATAGCAACTTGACTAAGAAATAATAATAAAAAGATAATTTTTTTCATAACTAAAATCAAAAGTTAAGGGATGTTTTTTTAAAAAAGTAGAAACTCACCTCTAAGTATCGACCGGTGGGTATGAAAGCTTGAGTCAAAATCTATGGTAACTTAGATTTAAGTTCAAAAAAACCATTTTCATCACAGGAAGCTACGCTACTTTACAACCAAAATGTATGCTCTTTTTCTCTCCCAGAGCTCAAAGTTAAGGGTTTTTTGGGCGCCTTAGTCGTAAAGTTGGGGGCAAAGTTACCTTGTTCTTTCGGTATTTTTTAAAAAAAGAGTTTGTAAATGCGGCGCTGCTAAATTAAATTAAATAATTAATTGCTTGAAATAGGGCTTTTAAAAGAGCCCCTTTTTATATTTTGAAGCCTTAAGTATTTGAAATATGGAACAGAATACGTAAAAAAAATAGAGCCCTTAGTTTTGCTTATCTGACACTGGTTTATCATAGCTCCCTTTAATACAAACCAAAAATAGGAGCTAGGATGAACACTCAGGTGACGCCGTCTGCCCAAAATATAGGGCTTACTGAATCCATATTCACAGACCCAACGAGCAACGCATTCAAACGTTGGGCTGCAGTGATTAATTTTTGGATTTATGTTTCATGTATTTCAATGGCTCTTGAGACCGTAGAGCCTTACGGTACTGAGTACTTATCTATTTTTCACATAGTTGAATATATTGCAGTCATATTCTTCATATTGGACTATGCTGGTAATGTGACATATGCACAAAACCGTATCAAATATATATTTAGTTTTTGGGGCCTGGTGGACCTAATTTCTATACTACCGACCATACTACAGCTCTTAGATCTAGGTATGCTCCAGGGGGCGAAAGTATTCAGGTTACTCAGGATTGTCAGAGTATTACGAGTGCTGAAAATGGCCAAATCAGCGTTGAAAGAATTGACCAACAAAGTCAAGTCTGCCAACCCAATAATTACTAATCTTAGAATTTACTTTATTGCCTTATTTTCTGTTTTGATGATTTCAAGCAGTCTTATGTTTTTTGTTGAAGGCGGACTGTATTCTCCCGAGGCTATGGAGGTAGGGCAAAGCGAACTGGATGCTAAACTCAAGCTTGAACCTTTGCCTGAAGGTGCTACTGCTGAGCAATCAAAATTTGTTCCGATAGACCCAATGAGTCAGAATCCTATACCCGAGGATAAGCGGTTTTTTACATCCATACCTGCAACGATGTGGTGGTGTATGGTGACTTTAACTACGACTGGCTACGGTGATATGTTTCCCGTAACCTTTTGGGGAAGAATGATTGCTGCAGTAACCATGTTGCTTGGGTTGGTATTGTTTGGAGTATTGATGAATATCGTTGGCAAAACCTTAATGGTTTTGCTCTTTGGTGAAACAGCCGATGACAAGTCTCATATTGCAGATAAAAATACATTGATAACTTCGATGTTGAATATGGAGTTGATCAGTCCAGAACAGGCGGTTAAATTATTAAAATTAAGTGAAGAAGAACTTAAAAATCACTTGCGTTCAATTTAGTAACCGGCTTTATTTACCCCCCCCTTTTTTACACATATGCAAAAAAATTCTGATTCTTCTAAAGACTTGACCCCTCCTGAGTTTGGATTGATTATTGTGGGTGATGAAATTTTGTCAGGAAAACGAGTAGATAAGCACATGACAAAAGTCATTGAGCTTTTAAACGAAAGAGGACTATCTTTGTCTAGTGCTCAAATAGTAGGGGACTCTCCTGAGCGGATTACAAAAGTTTTAGACATGGCTTTTAATACGCCTGGGGTTTATTTCTCTTGTGGCGGTATTGGAGCGACACCTGATGATCACACTAGGCAATGTGCAGCTAAGGCCCTTCAATGTGAACTAGAACTTCACCCAGACGCAGAGAATTTGATCAGGCAACGGATGAAAGATTTGGCAAAGGAAGCAGGGACTCCATACGTCGCTGATCACCCAGACAATGTTCATCGTCTAAACATGGGAGTATTTCCAGTTGGAGCGCAGTTGATTAACAATCCCTATAACAAGATACCTGGGTTCACTTGTGTTGGCAAAGTAGGTACGGTTCACTTCGTACCTGGTTTCCCTGTGATGGCTTGGCCCATGATAGAAACTCTCTTGGATGTTAATTACGCTTCATACCATCAACGTATCAAAACGACAGAGCTCTCAATGATCCTTTATGGCTCCATGGAGGCAGCGCTGACCCCATTCATGCAAGCTCTAGAATTAAAGTTTCCAACCATTAAGGTTTTTAGTTTGCCTAGTGTTGATCATCCCGTACACGGTAAGCATATTGAGCTAGGTGTTAAGGGGCTTAAGCCTCTTGTTGAACAAGCCTATCAGGCATTAAAACAAGATATGATTCATTTTGGTGCAAAAATAGGACCTGAAATGGTGCGATAAATACAGTGTATTTTTATGGTGCACGCTAAAAATGCGTCATTAAGTATTATTAATTTAACTTTCTTGGTTCAATTTCTTTTTTACAACTTGCTTGGTCTGTAAATTATGGCCATAGTAGGTGCACAATGTGTGGGTTTGATAGAAGAGCGTGTCTGAGCTGAATGGCATAGATACTGCTTTGAACTACACTTAAGATTTCAATAACTTTTCCCCAATAGGAGATACTCAGATGGTCAAAACTGTGGCAGATGTAATGAAACTAGCCAAGGATAATGAAGTTAAATTTGTTGACTTTAGATTTACGGATACAAGGGGCAAAGAGCAGCACGTATCAGTTCCGATTTCTGCTTTCAATGAAGAAAAATTTACAGAGGGTCACGCTTTTGATGGCTCCTCCATTGCTGGTTGGAAGGGTATCGAGGCGTCTGACATGTTACTTATGCCCGATGCGAAATCCGCATTCCTAGATCCGTTCTTCCAAGAGCCAACTATCGTTTTGTCATGCGATGTATACGAGCCCTTTGAGCGTAAGCCCTATGATCGTGATCCAAGGTCTATTGCTGGACGTGCAGAAGCTTACCTGAAGTCCTCTGGTCTTGGAGACACCGCTTACTTTGGTCCAGAGCCAGAATTTTTTATCTTTGATGATGTTCGCTGGTCAAACGAAATGTCCGGTGCTTTCTTCAAAATTGACGAATATGAAGCGCCGTGGAATACGGGTGAGAAATTGGAAGGTGGCAATCGTGGACATCGTCCCACTGTCAAAGGTGGCTATTTCCCTGTTCCTCCAGTAGATAGCACTCAGGATATGCGTGCTGAAATGTGCTTACTCTTAGAAGAGATGGGCATCCCTGTTGAGGTTTTCCATCATGAAGTTGCCGGTGCTGGTCAAAATGAGATTGGTACAAAATTCTCTACACTCGTAGAGAGAGCTGATTGGACACAAAAACTTAAATATGTGGTTTGGAACGTTGCAAATGCTTACGGCAAAACCGCTACATTTATGCCCAAGCCATTGGTTGGCGATAATGGTTCAGGAATGCACGTACATCAATCCATTTGGAAAGACGGCAAAAATCTGTTTGCTGGTTCTGGATACGCTGGTCTCAGCGACGTTGCCCTTTGGTACATTGGCGGCATTATCAAACACGCTCGTGCTTTGAATGCTATTACAAACCCAACTACAAACAGCTACAAGCGTTTGGTACCAGGGTTTGAGGCGCCAGTTAAGCTTGCCTACTCAAGTCGTAACCGCTCTGCCTCAATCCGTATTCCTTATGTTAATAGTGACAAGGCACGTCGTATTGAGACACGTTTCCCTGATCCAATGGCCAATCCTTACCTATGCTTCTCCGCATTAATGATGGCAGGTTTAGACGGCATAGAGAACAAGATACATCCAGGTGAGGCTGCAACTAAAGATTTGTACCATTTACCTCCAGAGGAAGATGCATTAATCCCAACTGTTTGTCACAGTCTTGACCAAGCACTAGATGAGCTTAATAAAGATCGTGCCTTCTTAACTAAGGGCGGAGTATTCTCAGACTCTATGATCGATGCTTACATCGATCTTAAGATGCAAGAAGTGACTCGCTTCCGTATGGCAACTCACCCCGTTGAGTTCGATATGTATTACTCACTGTAAGCTGAGTTTTGCAGGTCAAAAAGGACGGCCTTGCCGTCCTTTTTTTTCGATTGAAGACTCCCCACTCTCTTTGTTGTTAAATGCTTCGTATTAATTCTTTATTTCCAGTTGTTTTTATTTTGCTTGGATGTTGGCTAAAAATGGCCATCGCGCAAAATCAGAATCAATTATGGAAGTGCGGACAACTTATTACCAATCAAATTCCGACTCCTGAGCAGGCAGTTTCCGACAAATCGAGTTGCCTACCCATTGAGGTTACGACACCGACTGTCATTCTTAGTGCCCCAAATGCAACTAATGCACCTAATGCAGCAAGCCGTATAGTTGTACCTGGGGGGAAAGCGGACAGTGTTTCTAAAAATGCAGAGGCGATACCTTTTGTTGGACAGAGCACAGTTTTAACTAAGGCTGATCGAGATGAGCAGTCAAGGCAGATATTAATGAGTGAGCAGGGACGTCTAATTGAGCGCAGGAATGTGTTGATAGAGCAAACCAAAAACGCTAAATTTGATGCTGCAGAGTTGAAAAAAATAAATCAAGAAAATGCACGCATTTCTGCTGACTTATTAGGTCTTGATCGTGAAATTTCTAAACTTCACTAAAAAGTGAATTTATTATTTGTCAAAAAAGGGTTTAAATCTTTTGAATAACGATGCGCGCTTTATTTCTTATGATCTCCTTGCCACACTGGTGCTGGTTGCAGATCAAAACGGGCGAGTAATATATGCTAACTCCGCCTTTGAAGACGTAATGGAGGTTCCACGAAGAATAATTGAAGGTTCTTCAATTTTAGATTTGTTTGTTGAGAAGGCATTTTTTGAAAACGCCTTGAGAGGAGCTCTGAAAAATGAGTTCGCAGCCTTTAGGTTTGACGCCAACGTCAAACGTTTTGCAAAAGATGATGTACCAGTTCATGTCATTTTGGTTCCTGTTGACAAAACCAATGAGATCTTGATTGAGCTCTTACCGCTAGACAAGCAAAACAAAATTGAGAAAGAAGAAAGAATTCTTGACCAAGCCCAAGCCAATAAAGATTTGATTCGAAACCTTGCTCATGAAATCAAAAATCCGTTGGGTGGTATTAGAGGCGCAGCGCAACTCCTCGAAATGGAGATAGATTCAAGAGAGTTAAATGAATACACCCAAGTCATCATAAGAGAGGCTGATAGGCTACAAGCACTTGTAGACCGTTTACTTGCCCCGCACCGAAAGCCTCATATCGCGGCTCCAGTCAATATCCACGAAATTTGTGAACGAGTGCGCTCCTTGATTTTGGCAGAATTTCCCAAAGGGCTGCAGGTGGTCAGGGACTATGACACTTCTATTCCAGAATTCATGGGAGATATGGAGCAGTTAATCCAAGCGGTGCTTAATTTAGTTCATAACGCAGCTCAAGCCCTTCATATCCAAATTGCCCAGGGACTTGGCAAAATTATTTTGAGGAGTAGGATCGCCAGACAGGTCACATTTGGCAAGCAAGTGAATCGATTGGCATTGGAATTGCATGTGATAGATAACGGTCCTGGCATACCAGAGTCGATCAAAGACAGACTTTTCTACCCCTTGGTTTCTGGTAGAGATGGAGGTTCGGGTTTGGGACTGAATCTGGCACAAACATTCATTCAACAACACTCTGGTGTTATTGAATGTGAGAGCGAGCCAGGGAAAACAGATTTTATGATTTTGATACCCCTACCTTAGTATTTTTATACTTAGGAAAAATTAGGGAATTTTTTGTAATTGATCTTCTAATTAAAACCAGAGGTATTTTGTTAAATGAAACCAATTTGGATCGTTGATGATGATCAGTCTATACGCTTTGTTCTAGAAAAAGCGTTGATGCGTGAAGACATGCCTACACGTAGCTTCACAAATCCGAAGGATGTACTGACAGCAATGCAAACCTGCCTCCCTGAGGAGAGTCCACAAGTGCTTGTCAGTGATATCCGGATGCCCGGTGGAACTGGACTTGAGTTGCTGAATGCAGTCAAAGAAAAATATCCTGCATTACCTGTCATCATCATGACTGCGTATTCAGATCTAGATAGCGCCGTCTCCTCATTTCAAGGGGGAGCATTCGAATATTTGCCCAAGCCTTTTGATCTTCCCAAAGCCATTGAACTCATTCGTAGAGCAGTAGATGAAGGTAACCGTGAGTTAGGTGACTCGGTTGATGCAAAACTCTCAACTGAAATGTTAGGCCACGCACCCGCAATGCAGGACGTATTCAGAGCTATTGGCCGTTTAAGTCAAAGTGTTGTTACTGTAATGATCACCGGCGAGTCCGGATCGGGCAAAGAGCTGGTTGCAAGAGCGCTTCACAAACACTCAGTAAGAGCTGGTGGACCATTTGTTGCAATCAATACTGCAGCAATTCCTAAAGACCTTTTAGAGAGTGAACTATTTGGTCACGAAAGAGGTGCATTCACTGGTGCGCAAACGATGCGACGAGGGCGCTTTGAACAAGCAGAGGGGGGAACCCTTTTCTTAGACGAAATAGGAGATATGCCATTAGACTTGCAAACCCGCTTACTTAGGGTTTTGAGTGATGGTAACTTTTATAGAGTGGGGGGCCATATCGCATTAAAGGCAAACGTCAGAGTGATTGCCGCTACACACCAAGACCTTGAACAACGAGTAAAAGACGGAGTATTTAGGGAGGATTTGTTCCATCGCTTAAATGTGATTAGACTTCGCTTACCAGCACTTAGGGAGCGGGTTGAGGATATTCCAACTTTAACTCATCATTTTCTTCAGCAAAGTGCTCAACAACTCGGAGTTGAATATAAAAGAATTTCAGACAGCGCTATACAAGTTTTACAAGCTTTTTCTTTTCCTGGAAATGTACGCCAATTAGAAAATATATGTCATTGGTTAACTGTTATGGCACCGGCTCAAAACATTGAGCCTAAGGATCTTCCACCCGATGTGCTTTTATCTGTAACAAACTCAGGCTTAGACGTTGGGGCACTGGGTAGAACCCTGGGTGTGAATGCCAATCATACTGAAGTAGTTACTACGCTTAGTAACGCAAGCTTTGATGAGGTAGGATCATTAAATAGTGCGCCTCAAATTGAGTTCGTTACGAATTCAGTTCAAGGTTTTGATCCAAGTTCAAACAAACCAAATTTAGCGAGCCCCCATCTGAACAGCAACGGCTCACCTGTTGTGCAAAATATGAACATAGGATCTGGCGTCGTTGGTTCTTTAGATCCTAATTCATCCAGTAATTTTGGTGCCGATTGGCAAACAGGGCTTGAAGCTCAAGCGATGTCGCTGTTGGTCGCAGGTCATCAAGATGTTTGGGATATTTTGAGCAAAAGGTTTGAGAGCACACTCATCCAAACGGCCCTTGCAAACACCAGGGGAAGAAGAATTGAGGCCGCTCAAAAGCTAGGTATAGGCAGAAATACGATTACTCGCAAAATTCAAGAGCTTGGACTTGAGTAGAGGAGTTACGTAATTAATAATTTGACAGAAATTAAGCCTTAAAGTAGGCAACTACAGGGGCGTGATCACTTGGTCGTTCATTTTTTCTGGGTGCTTTGTCTATTACACAATTTGTCAGCTGAGTCTCCAAGGCTTTGCTAACTAAAATATGATCGATCCTCAAACCGCGATTACGTTTGAATGCAAATTCTCTATAGTCCCACCATGAGTATTTCTTTTCTTCCTCATCAAATACCCTGAATGAATCTGTAAATCCCAACTCAATCAGTGAAGTCAAATGGGCCCTTTCCTGCAAAGTGCAGTGAATGGTTCCCTCTAATTTGACTGGATCCCATACATCTCTAGCATCAAATGTGATGTTAAAGTCCCCCATCAATATCATTTTGGGATATTGAGTGAGCTCGCTTTTTAGCCAGTCATGCAAAGCGGTCAGCCAACGCATTTTGTATTCAAATTTATCACTCTCAGGATCTTGACCGTTTGGGAAATAGGCGCCAACTACCCTAATTCCATTGACTGTTGCAGAGATGACCCGGGCCATGTCATCGTCAAAGCCAGGTATGTTCTTGACAATGTTCTCAAGTGGGTATTTTGAGACAAGAGCTACACCGTTGTATGTCTTTTGACCATGAAAGGCAACATGAAAATTAGCATTTTCAAAATCCTTTAATGGGAATTTGTCATCTGTAGTCTTTGTTTCTTGAATGGCCAGCAAGTCAACTCCTGAGCTTGTAGGCTCAATTGGATCTTTGGACAGCCATTCAAGAACTTGTGGCAACCGAACGGTCAAGGAATTCACATTCCAAGTTGCAAATTTAATCATCAAAGTAGGGGATAGCTCTTAGTGAAAAAAATTTCAAATGTGAAAGTAGGCAACTGCACCCAAAATCAGGCCAAGACCACCAACCCCGTACATACACTTTTTGAGCCACTCTTTACGAGTCAATAGAGCAATCGCTGCGAGTGCAACACAGACCTGAAGAACCGTTGTTGCCTGTGCCCAGCGGTGATGGTTGTGCATTTCGTGATCAGAGCGCTCCTCCCACTCTTTAGCTTCAGCTTCTAGTTTTTCAGCATCTTTTTTAATTTCTGCTTTTTCAGTCTTGTATCTAGCGATTTCGGTTGTGTAAAACTCTACTCTAGTTTTTGGCGCTACGTCCAATGCCAGTTCCCAAAGATTTTGTTTACTGCTCTTGGCCTGGTAGTAGTTCCATTTATTTGCTGCCTCGGTTTTTATGATTGCTGCATTATTTTTGAACAGCCCCGCATCCGCTTGGGTTGCACCAGCCATATACCCAAAAATAGCCCCAAAAGTCGCAATGATTGCGGTAAACATTGCAATTTGCGCAGTCATACTTTGACCTCCATGAGCACTAGCGTGCTCGATCTCATGGTCATGGGGCCCGTGTACTTCAAATCCTTCTTCTGACATTTTATGCTCCTTTTATTTTGTCTAAATAAACCAAACTATAACCTAGTCCACTAACAGATATATGATGGGTTCGAGTACGCTCAACCCAAGTCGAACCAAAGACGGGAGCTTTCGCATCACCCTCAAAATCAGCGTCTATCTCAGTAATGACTGCATGATCCGCAATACTTATTGCTTGATCATAAACGTTCGCTCCACCGATCACCCAAATGTCTTCATTTGGATCGAGTAAACCAATTGCATTCTCCAGGCTGTCAACAACTCTAGCGCCTTTTATATCTAATTCCAAGGATTGACTGAGAACTAAGTTTAATCTGCCTGGAAGGGGGCGAAACCTCTCAGGTATTGACTCCCAGGTTTTGCGCCCCATAATAACCGGGCACCCCATGGTAGTGTTCTTAAAATGTGTTAAATCCTCTGGCAAATGCCAAGGTAGGGTGTTGTTAAGACCAATGGTGCCGTTTCTTGAGCGGGCTAAAATTAAATTCAAAGACATAAAGGGTATTTTCTCATATCTTTTTGATGGGTTGAACTCATTAGAATCCCTTGATTAAACCGGGCATAAGAAATCCAAGCGGGTGTAAATGCCTTTAAATTGAATATTCATAAACGCACACTAATGATCGAGCAAAAAAATGAACAAAAAATATTATTTTTTTACTTTTAATGAATAATTTAGAAATTATCGAAACAGAAGTTCTAGGTGAGTTATTTCGTTTTCAGTGGCGATCCGAAAACGGATCCCCCATGCCCCAATCTTTGATGAAGATTGATGATACGACTTCAGCAGATCTTGCATTTAAATCAGCAAGTTCAGGTCAATCGATGCTTTGGGTAGGGGACTTTCAAAATGCTCGTCATTTGCTTCAGGCCATGTCAAGGCGTTTTGATAAAAGTCGTAAATTTAAGTCAAACAACCCAAGACCTTCACGAAATTCAAAGAAAAATGATACCCAAGCCAAAGCTGAAGTTGAAGTTGAAGTTGAAGTTTCAAATCTTAATCGGTTGATCACGCATCAATCGAATCTTAATACCGAGTATAAAAAATTTAGAGATCAACAAAAGCTTAAAGCCCAAATTCTGGGAAGACTACTTATCGCCGTTCAGACCAACCATCTAATTGATCTAAGGCGTGCCCCTAATGTTCTAAGTGCCTGCTCTCAAGCATATGGTGAGGACGCGGCCCCCTACATCGTCTCTTTGCGTGAACTAATGGGGGTGATAAGTGCTTATGAGTGGAGAAAGAAGGGCGTGGTCATTGATCTCAATGAACACGGACTTAGCCCATTCAAAATATTTCCTCATTACGGTGTGTTCTCACCCATAAGGGGTGAGTATCTAGAGTTGATTGCAAAAACTCACCTACCTAGTGCACTGACACAGGACTCAACAGCGTTCGATATCGGCACGGGTACAGGAGTCCTCTCAATTATCCTTGCCAAACGGGGTGTTAAGTTCATCACAGCAACGGATCAAAACACAAGAGCAATTGATTGTGCATTGAGTAATGTGGATGAACTTAATCTTAAAAATCAAATAGCTGTCATAAAAGCAAACTTATTCCCCCCAAGTGGTAAAGCCGCTCTTATTGTGTGCAATCCCCCCTGGTTACCTACTCAGTCGAGTACCTCAGTTGATACTGCCGTTTTTGATCCAAACAGCCAAATGCTCATTGGTTTCCTAAATGGTCTTGCTGATCATTTACTGCACGGTGGGGAAGGGTGGTTGATTATGTCTAATTTCGCAGAGCTCTTAGGGCTCAGGGCGGAGGGAGAGTTGCTCAAATGGATTGATGAAGCCGGGCTCGTAGTGCATGATCGGCAAGACGTACGCCCAGTTCATCGGAAAGCAATGGACGCATCAGACCCTTTTTATAAGGCAAGGGTCAATGAACTCACATCCCTATGGCGTTTGAAGGCAAAAAGTAGTAACTCTTAAACCGCCACAGGTGCTTTGATTGCAGGATGGTGTGTGTAATCTAGGACTTCAAAATCCTCAAACTCATATTCGAAAATGTTTGCAGGACGTCGCTTGATATTCAATTTTGGATAAGCAAAAGGTTCTCTAGACAATTGAAGGTTGACTTGTTCTTGGTGATTGCTGTAAATGTGGCAGTCTCCTCCGGTCCAAATAAAGTCTCCAACGTCTAGGTCACACTGCTGCGCGATCATGTGTGTTAGCAAAGCATAGCTTGCTATATTAAAAGGAACGCCTAAAAAGATATCTGCACTCCTTTGATACAACTGACAGCTTAATTTGGCTCGAGCTCCTTTATCCTCCGCTGAGGCTGGGGCAACGTAGAACTGAAAAAATGCATGGCACGGCATAAGGGCCATTTTGTCAAGCTCGGATACATTCCAAGCGCTTACAATCATTCGGCGCGAGTTGGGGTTTGTCTTTAGTGTTTTTATTAAATCGCTGATTTGATCAATATGTCCGCCCTCAGGGGTTGGCCAACATCTCCACTGGACACCGTAAACGGGTCCAAGGTCTCCGTTATCTTTTGCCCATTCATCCCAAATCGTGACCCCTCTTTCTTGAAGCCATTTGGCGTTGCTCTCGCCTTTGAGAAACCAAAGAAGTTCGTAAATAATAGACTTTAAGTGAACTTTTTTTGTGGTGACCAGGGGGAAACCTTTACTCAGGTTAAACCTCATCTGATATCCAAATACGCTTTGGGTGCCGGTTCCAGTTCGGTCCTCCTTTTGTACCCCGTGCTCGAGCACATGGCGCATAAACGTCTCATATTGATTGCTGGGTGTTTGGTGATTTGATTGTGAATTCATTTCAAAATTAAATTAGTAGGCAATCCAAGAATATATAAAAATCCGACCCAAGGTTTGTAATTAATTTTAGCGGGAATATTGGTCATTGATTAAGCGTCCAGGGTTCATCAAATTAGTTGGATCCAAAGCTAATTTGATTGTTCGCATCAGGTTTAGTGCAGTCGGATCTTTGTAGTCTTTGAGCGTGTCTACTTTTAAGCTGCCAACTCCGTGCTCTGCAGAGATAGAGCCTCCAAACTCTTTAACGCTGTCATAGACAAGAGTATTTATATCGTGCTCATGAATTCTTAAGAAATCTTTGTAATCTACTCCAACCGGTGCTTGCACGTTGTAGTGCAGATTCCCATCTCCAAGGTGGCCAAAGTTAACAATAGCTGCGCCTTTGATTTTTTGCGTAATAAGATTGTCTGTGCTCTCAACAAAATCTGCGATTCGCGATACCGGGATAGAGATATCGTGTTTTATGTTTAGACCCTCAGTGGCTTGAGCCATAGTGATGTTTTCACGGATGAGCCACAGCGCCTTGGCCTGTGCAATGCTCTCTGCGATCACTGCATCTGTGATGATCTCATCCTCTAGGGCGGTTTGCATCAAATTTTCAAACTGAGACCTTGCATGCTCCTCTGATTCATTATCCGATGCCTCCAACAGGACGCAGTAAGCACTGTTTTTCCAAAGGGGAACATTGAGTTGAGGAAAGTGTTTATCCACTAAACTCAGAGCAAATTGCCCCATCATCTCAAATCCACTTAATGAGGGGCCTAAAGTTTTATGCGCTAAGCCTAAGAGTTTCACCGCGCTCTCAATGTTAGGTGCTGCAGCCCAAGCGGTGAGCTTGGCTGCAGGCAATGGATATAGTTTTAAAGTAGCTGCAGTAATTATGCCCAACGTGCCTTCACTGCCGATGTATAGATTTCTAAGATCGTAGCCGGTGTTGTCTTTTCTAAGACCCGATAGCCCATGCCATACATCACCAGAAGCCGTCACGACTTCTAAGCCTAAGCAAAGCTCGCGAGCGTTGCCGTAGCGTACGACTTGAGTGCCTCCAGCGTTTGTAGATAAATTGCCACCGATTGTGCAACTCCCCTGGGATCCGAGACTCAAAGGAAATAAAAAACCCTCTCTTTCTGCAACTTGTTGCACTTGTTGAAGAACACAACCGGCTTCGACGATGATGGTCAAATTATCTTTGTCGATAGACCTAACTTGGTTCATTCTGGTGAGGCTTAAGAGAACTTGTGTGCCCGTATCATTAGGTATTGCTCCTACAACCATGCTTGTATTGCCGCCCTGGGGCACAATGCTCACTTTTGTCCTTAGGCAAGCCTTTACGATTTCACAGACTTCAAAAGTGTTTTTAGGACTCACCACTGCTAGGGCCTTGCCTTTTGCGCGCTTACGCCAATCCTCCTCAAATCTCCCCAAGTCGCCAGTCGTTTGCACATGCTGGGCGCCAACAATATCTTCTAATTCTTTGATTAAATCATTCATTTTTTGACTCACGTTTAATGCGGTATATTAATTGAGCTTTCCCGGTTTGATTTTGCACTCTCAAACCTAAAACGCACGTGAAGCGCACAAGCTCCAAATAGGATTAGACAAATTATGATCTCCAACTCGGCTAAGAGTTGGCTGGGCATGGGGTCTCCCCAACTCCTAACTACTCCTTCAGTAAAATAAAACCATATCCAAAGACTCAGCCATCTGTAGGTATACATGCGGTTTTTTAAAAGTCCAACCAAGGGTATGCAAAGTGGTAATGCTTTGATCACAAGCCACGAACCTCCCTCTCTTAAGGGGGCTAGCCAAAGCTCCCAAAGAACCGACAGTATGATCAAAGCTATGAGCGCTATGACGGAAATATTTTGTGTAATTCGTACCTTTGAGCTTGCAACATTTAAGATACTTGGCTTTACAGATTCTTTTGCTTGCAGACCTGAATTTTGGGAATGATTCAAAATGTTGATGTACCTGTGGATGGTTTAATTAAATTTTGAGCTAAAAATAATTAAATAAAGATATAGAAATTAGAAAAATAGTGTGACGCAGGTTGTACGATAATTCTCTATTTTAGAACCTGCCCATCACATTGTTTTTGTTTGTATGATTATTTCTCATATTAAGTCTGCATTATCCAAAATGCTTGAATTCCCTTGGAAAAGGGGTGCTATTTTGGTTTTTACCAGGTTCAGAGAAGACCGATTGGCTCAAACCGCTGGAAGTCTGACCTTCACTACTTCAATCGCGTTGGTTCCCCTTTTTACGGTAGTTTTGGCTGCATTTACAGTTTTTCCACTTTTTGGTCAGTTTCAAGCAGGTATTCAAAGATGGCTTGTCGAGAGTTTAATGCCCGACGGTATTTCTAGGCAAGTATTAGGGTATCTCACCCAGTTCTCCTCAAAAGCCAGCCGTCTTGGTGTTGCGGGCTTGATGGCATTGGTGTTTTCTGCTATTGCATTGATTTTGACGATTGATCACACATTGAATGCCATATGGAGAGTACGTGCCCCTCGTTCTTGGATCAAAAGAACGGTTCTTTACTGGACTGCGATGACACTTGGACCTATGGTGATTGCCTTGGGTTTGTTTTTAATGTCACTCGTGTTTAATATATCAGGCGATACCCTACCGGTATTTACTGCCTTTTGGAGACCTCTTCTTGGAGTTATCGAGTTTGCGCTTCTTGTTTTAACGATAAGTGCGTTATATAGATTTGTTCCTAACACCCAAGTTGCCTCAAGCCATGCGCTACTTGGGGGCTTAAGTGCAGCGCTGGCGCTGGAGGGGGCTCGTAAGCTTCTTACCTTGTACCTGGGAAATATTCCCACCTTCTCCGTTGTTTACGGTGCATTTGCAACCTTGCCTATCTTACTCATTTGGATTTATACGTTGTGGGTTATTGTGTTGATTGGTGCTTTGTGGGTGTCTAGTTTGCCCTCCCTGCTGTTGGCAAACGTGCGAACCGGTGGAGGGCCGGGTTGGAGTTTTCAGTTGGCAGTTGAGTGTTTGCAACTTCTTTACTCTGTCCAACAAGATAACTCCAAAGGACTAAGTCTAAACTCAATGGCAAGTCAAATGCAAGTTGATACCTTGGAATTGGAGGATGTATTAGAAAAGCTAGTAGAAATTGATTGGATTGGATTGTTAGATGAGGAAATTAAGGGACAAGTACCAAGGTATGTCTTATTGACTTTGCCTCAGCAGGCTCACTTAAATCAACTGCTCAGCTTATTCCTGCTCAAGCCAAGTCAGGAAACAAGAGCTGTCTGGTTGAGATTTGAGGGTCTAAAGTTGGATACATTGTTGGAATGAAAAAAAGAGAGCTAGAAGTAGCTCTCTTTCATTTGTGACCTCGTAAAAGACTGGATTACCAGTTATCGTCATCCGAGCCACCCCCACCACCAGATGAGTTGTCCCCCCATCCAGATCCAGATCCCTGATCAAAAGGGCCAATGTTTGGAGGTTGTTGGGGTTGATCCATAGGGATGTAGCCGCCGTTATTTGGGTTTGCGTTTTGATTGGGTACACCACCTTGATGCTCACCACCTTCCATTGCTCTAGAAAGTGCGTAGCCCGCTGCAACGCCTGCCAAACCGCCGACTACTGCACCCCCAATTCCTGAGCCAGAGGGAGCGTAGCCTGGACCGTAGTTAGGGCCATAGTTAGGCCCATAACCCGGACCGGGTCCGTAACCTGGACCTCCCCCAGGACCCATAGGACCGGGAGGGCCATAGGGCGGCTGAGCAGGTCCATAAATAACGGGTGGGGGAGCCATACGGCGAATAATGAAGCCTAGGATAAGCATCACAACGATGGCAATCACCACATATCCCCAAGGAAATGATTGTTGAGCTTGAGCAGGGCCTTGAGCTCTCATATTGGGTTGATTGGCTGTCTGAGTTGGTGCAGTGGCTTGTTTATTTTCAGCGACGCTCACCTTCTCTAAAATTTCGTTGAACCTTTCTGGGCTCTTCGCAAACTTTAAGCTTGGGTCAAGCCTCTGTGCTTCGAGTAACTCTTGACGACTCTCACTTAAACGGTTTTCCCGCTCAAGCACTTGTCCCAATTCATAATGCGCTTTGGCGCTTGAGGGTTTGTCATGCAGCACCTCTTTAAGCATAGCCTCAGCCTGGGTGTAGCGCCCAGCCTCTACCGCATTTTGAATGTCTTTGGGAGAGGGCAATGCTTGCCCAAAAGAGTTCGCCTGTAAAAAACAGAATAAGGACAAACTAATCAAAAGGCTGCGAAAAATCTGTGCAATACCATATTGAGTTGAACGGTGGTGAGTACAAAGCATCTAAAGTCTCCTAAAAAAGTATCAGATCTCAGGTTTTAAATAGCCTTATCTGAGAGTGTGCCTAGTATATATGCCCTAAATGCTAAGATTCAAGTGACTTATGGATTAGTATTATTTGACATCCTCACCGACCTTAGCTTGTCGCTACGGCTACCCCTACCGCTACCCCTACCGCAAGCGCTAGCGCAGGAAGGTCGGTGATTCCTACTTCTTAAGGGTCATGCCCGACCCCCAGTATTTTTTAAGACCTTATTCACTGCAAACTGAGCGTCTCTCGCCTCCTGTGCAGCGGTTGAATTCCTCTTACATTTCACACTGTCTTCTTGCCAAAGTATGAATTAGAGTCTTGCAATCAGTTCGATTTCTACGCAAGCTCCCATGGGCAGTTGAGCTACGCCAAATGCGCTTCGGGCGTGGGCTCCTTTAGGTCCGAAAAGCTGACTTAAAAGCTCACTACAGCCGTTCGTTACCAAGTGCTGCTCTGTAAATTGGGGTGATGAATTGACCAAACTCATGACCTTCACAATTTGCGAAATATCATCAAGAGTCTTGCCAACAGATGTACATGCGGCATGCAAAGTACCAAGCAAATCGATTGCGACAGCATGTGCTGCCTCTTTGGCTTCATTGGTTTGCATATTCGTTCCGAGTTGGCCTACCCATACTTGGCCTTCTTTTTTTGCGATATGCCCACTCAAATAAATATGCGATTCACTCACAACAAAGGGGACATAAGCGGCAGCAGGAGTTGATACTGGGGGAAGCGTAATCTTTAGATTCGTTAGTTTTTGATAAATGCTCATAAATAGATCATTGTTATTTTGTTTGTCAGTTGGCGGACTCAACAGTTACTTCTACAACCAGTGTGTGTTCTAAACTACCTTGAATAACTCCTCTCACAGGGGATACATCAGAGTAGTCTCGTCCTATTGCGAGGGTCACATAGTCCAATCCGGGTGTATTTATTCCCATTCTATTGTTGGTGGGGTCAAAGTCAAACCAGCTACCCTGCATGGTATCAAAATCTGTTGGGCAAAATACAGAAATCCATGCATGTGAGGCGTCACTTCCAATCAGACGAGCTTGTCCAGGTGGGGGGGTAGTTAAAAGATAACCGCTAACGTAACGCGCAGCCAACCCCATGGATCTACAGCATCCCAACATCACATGGGCAAAATCTTGACAAACCCCTTTTTTTTGAGCCAAGGCGGTCAGTGCAGGTGTATTTATATCGGTGCTTTTTGACTCGTAGGTGAATTCATGATGAATCCTTTCCATTAAATTTCTTACGGCTCCAATCAATGTGGGCTGCGAATTAAAACTTATTTGAGCGTAGTCTTTAAAATTTCGATGAAAGGGGACCATGGGTGATGCAAATATATATTGCACACCCTCGTTCCATTTGGCACCCGCTTTGTACTCTAAAGTCAACTGAACCCTCTCCCAGTGCATCGGCCAGTCTAAGGTAGCGTTGTCTAAGTTAATTTGAGGACCAAATGTCTTTATCTGAGTTTGGGCGACAATATCCAAAACATCATGCGAAGTATGAAGGGATACATAAGTGGTGACGTTACCGAACGTATCAAAAGTGCTCCTATTTTCTGCTGGAGCGGGGGTAATGCTCAAAGTGTGAGAAAGAACCTCCTGGTGAAGCATATTGGAGGGAGACAAGTGAAATATGTGATGAGCAGTGACGACTGCAGGGTCGTAGTTATACTTTGTCCGGTGCGTGATATTTAGAATCATAAACTGTAATCTTAGGCAGAGAGGCTTCTTTCCGACTCTAATGTATGCGTAAAGTATTTCTCCGTAATGGCGTCGTTCAAATACCAAGTTGATACTTTAAAAGCACCCACTGTTTTTAAAAGCGTAGTCAGTTTTCCGCTCTCATCAATCTCGCATAATTGCTCCAACGTCCAGTCCGCTTGGCTTGGAACCTTGGAGGCCATTTCGCTGAGTTCATCGGGCGCGCTGCCAGCCAGTTTTGAAAGACGCCCTCGCAAAGCGTTAGCAACCCATCCCACTGATCTTGGATTATCCGAGTCTTTGATTAGCAGCATCAATAGTGCCCCAATTTCCCTTGATTCTTGAAACTGAGCTTGATAGGTGATTGTGCTATCAAAGAGGGAGAGTAGCGCATTGAATCCAGAAGTGTCTTTCTCTAAATTTTGCAGTGTTTCGCATTCAATTGCCATTTCAAGCGCAGTACTCAAAAAACCGAGTCTCTCGATGTGTCGACCGCAAGACAAAAGTCTCCATCCATCATCTCTAG
This sequence comes from uncultured Burkholderiales bacterium, assembly GCA_903910745.1. Taxonomy (GTDB): domain Bacteria; phylum Pseudomonadota; class Gammaproteobacteria; order Burkholderiales; family Burkholderiaceae_C; genus Limnohabitans. The sequence goes on along the minus strand of CAIWAO010000091.1, from coordinate 24,544 downwards.
TCATACGGTCACTTTGAGCCCCTGTAATAGCTGCTAAAGAGGCACTGGTTTTGTCCAGCGCGTTGATTGCGTAAATGGAGGCTCCATCTGGCAGCTTTTGCCAATATTTTGCGCTGTTGGAGAACTCTCGCCGGGTGTTGACTATTAAATTCCAACTCTCCTGGGATAACCTGTCCCTCACCGCGTAGCCCGCTTGCTCTAATGCGCTTAAGTTAAATCCAACGCTATTGACATTGCCCTTTAAATCAAGACTATCGATTAAGGTCCGCTCAAAAAGATTCGCAATTAAATGAAGCTTAGGTGCGCTAGTCGCTTCAACAGGTGGAGTATTTTTAGAACCACTTTTTAAATCTGCTTCACCCTTTTCTTTCAAATCACTGGCTGGAACCCCCTCAGGGATTAGGCGAAAGTCCTCAGCCATTCTTTCAAGCCATAATAGCAATGAACTTGAAGGTTTTTCATCTCCTCGCAGGGACTGTAATGACAGGCGAGCTAGTCGAACAGTATTTTCAGCTCTCTCTGTGTAACGACCCAGCCAATAAAGATTCTCTGCTGCCCTGCTTGTGACTAGCCGTTTTCTTGATTCAAGTAAATGCAGGTCAAGATGACGCTTGAGCATCGTACTGGTATCACGCTCTTTATTGGTTTGAACCCAAACATCTGCGCTACTGCCACCCCTTTGAATGGAGGATATCTCCTCTCCGGGGGGGGAAATCCTGGCCATGCCACCTGGTAATATTTTCCAAGAGTTAGCACCATCTGACACCGCAAAAACTCTGAGCATCATTGAGCGGGGGATAATACCCGCTGGCAATTTATCAGTTGCATCCATCCATGTCGGCATCTGCGATAAGGGAAGGTAGGACTGAAGGGTGTATTTGTGCGGGTCTAGCTCAATCGTTTTGATCCAATTATTGATTTCTTCATCACTTAGATTTTGACAAAGCACGGCTTGAAAATCCTCCTCTGCGATGCTACTCCCGGCGCCACCGGTACCCCTCAAACGTCCTGGATAAGTGGGTTTTATCACGCTTTGTTTCAAATAGGATGTAGCCTCACTCAAAGCAGCTTTCTCTCCGCACCACCAAGTCGCTAAAGCAGGTAACTCCAATGCCTGGCCCGTCAAAGCCATACTAATGCCTGGCATAAAACCAAGCAAAGCAGGGGACTCCAAGAACCCTGAGCCTGGTGTATTGGCTACAAGTACATTTCCAGAGCGAATGACTTGCAAAAGACCAGGAATACCCAGCATTGAGTCAGCTCGAAGTTCAAGGGGATCTAGGAACTCATCATCCAATCTCTTGAGAAGTCCATGAACGGGTTGAAGACCGGAGAGTGTTTTAAGAAAGAGTTTGCTATCACGTACCGTTAGATCTCCCCCCTCTACGAGCGGCAATCCTAAGTAACGGGCAAGGTACGCATGCTCAAAATATGTTTCACTATAGGGGCCCGGTGTTAAGAGAACAATTTGAGCATCCCTGCCACCCGGACTAGCCATTTTTAAGCTCTCGATTAAAGATCTGTATGTGCCAGCAAGTCTTTGAATGGCCATGGCATCAAATGCGTCTGGGAATTGTCGGGATACGAGAATTCTATTTTCTAATAAATAGCCTAGACCTGAGGGAGCCTGAGTTCTTTGTGCGACCAACCACCACTGTCCGTCGGGGCCATGAGCGAGATCAAAGGCTGCGATGTGCAAGTGTCTCCCACCAGGTGGAGTAATGTTATGCATAGGTCTTAGGTAACCCGTATGACCTTGCACTAAAGCGGCAGGCAACAACGCATCCTTAAGGAGTTTTTGATCACCGTAAAGATCAACCATCATTTTCTCAAGCAAACTAACCCTTTGAAGAACGCCTTTCTCGATTTTGCTCCAATCTGATGTACTGATGATTAATGGAAAGACATCTACGGACCAAGGTCTGATGGGTGAGTTGCGATCGGCGTAAACGTTATAAGTTACCCCGTTATCTCGGATCTGCTTAGATAATTCGCTGTTTCTTCTGCTCAAGTCTTGAACGCCGTGAGGGCCCAAGAATTCAAAGAAATTGAGCCACTCATCGCTCAAATTTAGACCATGAGGATGTTTTTGAGCATTGGCTTGATCAAGCTCTGCGCTATTGGAGGGGACTGAGATGGCCTGTGTTAACTCATCAAAATGCCCAGGTGAGGCAGAGTTGAGCAAAGGCGTAACGCCCTGAACCATTTCAGGGGTTGGAGATTGGGGTTTTAAAGCTGAATTATTCAAGGTAGCAGCAATTGTCTCATCTTCGCAGGTCAAGGGTGAAGGGGAACTCCCTAGACCCTGTGAGCTCAAAGTTGGACTTAGCGGCCTGGATAGGTCCTGAAGTGGAATTATGTGTTGTAAATCTTGAGAGTCTTCGACTCTCTGCCGTGTAGGCATTTACTGGAAAAGCATCATAATTACGTCCCCCCGGGTGGGCAACATGGTAAGCACAGCCGCCCATTGAACGGCCCATCCACGTATCTACCAAATCAAATGTCAACGGGGCGTGTGAGCCAATACTTGGATGCAAAGCCGATGGGGGAGCCCAAGCCTTATATCTAACGCCTGCAACGTAAGTCCCCGTGATTCCAGTGGGTTGAAGGGGTAAAGCTACACCGTTTACAGTGACTGCATATCTGCTTTGATTGAATCCAGTAACCAGGACTTCAATACGCTCTAGTGATGAATCTACATACCTAACGGTGCCAGCGCTTGAGCCTTCCTCGCCCATGACGTGCCAAGGCTCAAGAGCAGTTCTTAGTTTTATTTCAACACCGTTCACCACTCTTTCACCAATTAAGGGAAATCTAAATTCAAAGTGAGGATCAAACCACGCACTTTGAAATTCGAATCCGCTAAGATTCATCTCCTCAATCACGTCAGCAAAATCCATCCTTACAAAGGTAGGCAACAAAAACCGGTCATGTAATTCAGTACCCCATCTGGTGATAGGGGCAGAGTATGGTTTATTCCAAAAACGAGCGATTAGCGCTCTTAGTAATAATTGTTGAACCACACTCATTCTGGCATGAGGGGGCATCTCAAATGCCCTCAGTTCTAGGAGTCCCAAGCGTCCTGTTGATGAATCAGGTGAATACATCTTATCAATGCAAAACTCTGATCTGTGTGTATTGCCCGTTACGTCTACCAAGATATTTCTAAGCGTTCGGTCAAGTAACCATGGAGGCATATTTTGACCATAAATTTCACGGTTTCGACCCATCTCTTTGATAGCTATCTCGAGTTCATAAAGTTGATCATTCCTTGCCTCATCAACCCTGGGGGCTTGGCTAGTTGGACCAATAAACATGCCGCTAAATAAGTAGCTTAGGCTTGGGTGGTTGTGCCAATAAAGAAGCAGTGAGGCAAGCAGCTCAGGACGTCTTAAAAATGGACTGTCACTTGGGGTTGCCCCACCAAGCACAAAGTGATTACCGCCACCAGTGCCAGTGTGTCGACCGTCTAACATGAACTTCTCAGCGCTCAGTCTGGTCTCAAATGCGGCGTTATACAAAAACTCAGTATGTGCGACTAGATCCTTCCAGTTGCTAGCAGGGTGAATGTTGACCTCAATTACACCAGGGTCTGGGGTCACTTGAAGAAGTTTTAACCGAGAGTCTCTTGGGGGCGGATAACCCTCAATGACGATCGGCAAATTGAGCTCTTGTGCGGTAAGCTCAATTGCACTGAGCAAGTTGATGTAGTCCTCTAATAATGCTAAGGGCGGCATAAAAACATACAAAACACGTTGCTTAGGTGAATTGCTGAGTTTGTCTTTTTCGTTTTGAGCCTCGACAGCTTTCGGTCCATTAGAGCGCTGTGGATCTCTTACCTCTATACAAAGCGCGGAACGCACGGTCCAGTGAGCAGATTCAAAACTGTTAGGAGCCTGTGTTGGCGCAGTCGTTGTTGAGAAAGATTTTCTCAACCCACTTGACTCAAGTGATGAAGCTCTTTGGCCTTGCTCGGCAACCACTTTTCCAACTCCACCAGAACCAGTCTCGCTAGGGTTGGGTAACTGAAGATTTGATTTGACTTGCAACCTTATGTCACTAAAGCTTTTCAAAGGCGCACGAGGAGCAAAGGGGTCTTGCTCAATCAAGTAAGGATATTCAGATGATTTGACCCACGGCAGTGAGTCAAGTGGGAGTCTGTAACCCATGGGCGAATCCCCGGGTATTAAATAAACCCTCTCTCCCCGAGTGTGCCAGGGGCCCGTCATCCACTCAGTCTTGTGATGGGTATTGACCGACAAAATAGAGGAGTCTTTGACTTGAATGGGTAAAACGTAGCCCACAACATGGGAGAGCTTTTGATCAAACACTCTTCTAATTCTTTCTCTCTCCATCTCATCATCGAGTCTGGAATCAAAAGGATCTACGTTGACGGGTAGTCTTCTCTCGCGCCAAAGATAATAAAACGTATCCTCATAGCCCGGTTGTATGAACTCATGGGTCAGCCCCAGGTTGTGTGAGAGGCGTTTTATGAACCGCTCAGCATCCTCTGGTGTTCTGTGCTGGGGCTCGCGCTCATCTGCCAGTAACGCTTGGTTACTCCAAATCGGTTGTCCATCCGTTCTCCAGTAAATGCTCAATGCCCAACGCGGCAGTTGCTCACCTGGATACCATTTGCCTTGCCCAAGGTGAAGAAATCCTCCGATACCGTACTCAGCTCGTAATTTATGAAGTAATTCTGTCGCATATTGTCTTTTGGTCGGGCCAAGCGCATCTGTGTTCCATTCGGGGGCATCTCTATCGCTCACGCACACAAAGGTCGGTTCCCCGCCCATGGTAAGTCGAACATCGTTTTTGGTAAGTTGATGGTCGACTCTCTCGCCTAGTTTGTAGATGTCGCTCCACTGAGTATCAGAGTATGGTTTTGTGACCCTGGGCGACTCATAAATACGGGTCACACTCATTTCATGGCTGAACTCAACCTCTGCCTCATCCACAAGACCAGAAATTGGGGCTGCACTGGAGGGCAGTGGGGTACAAGCTAGTGGAATATGCCCCTCACCGGCGAGCAATCCTGAAGTTGGGTCCAGACCAACCCACCCGGCCCCGGGTAAATAAACTTCGCACCATGCGTGTAAATCTGTAAAGTCAACTTGGGTTCCGCTTGGACCGTCAAGGGCCTTTACATCGGGCGTGAGTTGAATGAGATAGCCCGAAACAAATCTAGCTGCAAGTCCGCAGTGGCGGAGTAAGTTAACAAGTAACCATGAGGAGTCACGGCAAGAACCAGATCCTAAATCTAATGTTTGCTCAGGAGTTTGTACGCCAGGCTCCATTCGGATCAAGTAGCGAATATCTTGACTCAGTTGCTGATTGATTCGAACAAGAAAGTCAGAAGTATTGCAAATCGAGCGGTCAACACTAGCAAGATAGTTTTTCAGCAGCGGCGTTAAAGTACCCTTAACCCTATAGGGAGACAACTCTTTTTTCAGCTCAGGGGAGTATTTAAATGGGTATTTTTCAGCACTTGGCTCTAGGAAAAAATCAAAAGGGTTGTAAACAGACATCTCAACGATCAAATCGATCGTGACTTTAAACCGCTTTGTTGGCTTGGGAAATACCAACCTTGCCAAATAATTACTAAAAGGGTCCTGTTGCCAATTCAAGAAATGGCTTTCTGGTTCGACTTTAATTGAGTAAGAGAGAACGTTGCTTTTGCAATGAGGCGCTGGGCGCAATCGAACCACCTGTGGGCCCAGTTCTACCAGTTGGTCGTAGTCGTAGCAAGTTACGTGGTGAAGAGCGGCGTGTATAGACATATTTGAGAGTCAAGCAAAACTTAAGCCATTATTTTTGGTGCTAAATTAAGATTCTAGGGTTCAACGCGTTAAAGAAGTATGAGATTGGTGCCGAATCTATGTGAGGTGACATATATGAGACATTTTTCTACTCAATTTTTATTTCCAATTTCAGCATTCCTGATAAGAGGTATGCTTTGCTTAACTGCTTTGTACTTTAACAGTGCGTATGCGGATTGGACTGAGCTTGATAAAAGTGACGATGTAACCTATTACTGGGATAAAGATTCAGTCAAGGCAGTTCACGTGACTCGTTATGCTTGGACATTGGCCGATCTCCCCAAGTCCTCACAGGCTCCAACTGGGGACGATTACCAGTCTTTGCTCACCAGGTGGAGAGTCCACTGTAAAACAGATATGTTTATTAAAATTTCTGAGAGTTATTACGACAAGCCTAAGGGCAAGGGGCGCGAAGTGGCCTCTCTTGATGATCCAGAGTGGAGAATTGGGGAGCGACCCATTCGACCAGGCACTTATGTAGCAGTGCTTAAGAAACAACTGTGCTCCAACCCAGGAACCTGAAATATTATTTAATAATTTCTTGCACTATATGAGTGCTAGACTAAAGTTGTCGCACCATTTGAGTACAAGTTTAAGTCTTGCTTTCTTTCGCAATCCATCATTTGATACAAAAATTCATTTGTCAGTCAAATGAATTGAATTGTTTGAGAAAATTTCAGGACAACGCATCAATGAATTCATCAAAAGCTTTGCCAAATACTCAAAAATGCACTTTAATGGCATTTAAATTGCTAAGTATTCCTCAATAGGAGTTATGTGAATGCAGCCTTTTGATGAAATGTATTCGCGCTTGCCTTATGAGGACAAGGCATTGCGCGACCACTACGGCCCTTACAAGCAGTGGTTAGATTCTCAGTCGATGACTCAAATGCAATCTTATCAGGAAGAGGCTGAGGTCATTTTCCGCCGTGTTGGAATTACATTCGCTGTTTACGGAGATAAGGATGAAGGTGGGGCAGGCACAGAGAGGCTGATTCCTTTTGACTTGATTCCCCGAATTATTCCCTCGCATGAGTGGAGCAGTATGCAATTAGGGCTTATCCAAAGGGTAAACGCACTAAATAAATTCATATACGATGTTTACCATGACCAAGAAATTCTGAAAGCTGGTATTGTTCCGGTGGAGCAAATTACAAAAAACCCTCAATTCAGAGCAGAGATGGTGGGGGTAAATGTTCCGCACAACATATATTCTCATATCAGTGGAATTGACATTATTCGTGCAGCGAATTCAAAAGGCGAGGGCGAATACTATGTCCTAGAGGACAACCTTCGCGTTCCATCTGGCGTCAGCTATATGCTTGAGGACCGCAAAATGATGATGCGGCTCTTTCCTGAGCTGTTTAGCTCTTACCAAGTCGCACCCGTGGCTCATTATCCAGATTTGCTACTAGAGACGCTGCGAACTTGCAGTCCAAACACAACGCATGATCCAACTGTTATCGTGTTAACCCCAGGAATGTATAACAGCGCATATTTTGAGCATGCATTCTTGGCTCAGCAAATGGGCGTTGAATTAGTAGAGGGTCAGGATCTTTTCGTGAAAGACCGATTTGTTTACATGCGAACAACTCAAGGTCCTAAAAAAGTCGATGTCATTTATAGGCGAGTCGATGATGACTTTCTTGACCCATCCACCTTTCGGTCTGATTCAAGTCTTGGATGTGCTGGCTTAATTGATGTTTACCGTGCTGGTAATGTCAATATTTGCAATGCCGTTGGAACAGGAATTGCAGATGACAAATCTATATACCCCTACGTTCCAAAAATGATTGAATTTTATTTGGGCGAAAAACCCATCTTAAATAATGTTCCTACATTCATTTGTAGAAATCCTGAGGATTTGAAATACACGCTTGCAAATCTTAAGGACTTGGTCGTAAAAGAGGTTCACGGAGCTGGGGGCTACGGAATGTTAGTCGGACCGGCGGCAAGTAAATCTGAAATTGAACAATTCAGAGAAGCATTACTAAAAAATCCAAGTGGATATATTTCACAACCTACACTTAGCTTATCGAGTTGTCCCACCTTTGTTAAAGAGGGAATTGCACCAAGGCATATTGATTTGAGACCCTTTGTGCTAAGTGGTAAAACGGTTCAAATGGTGCCTGGTGGACTTACCAGGGTGGCCTTAAAAGAGGGCTCCCTTGTGGTTAACTCCTCTCAAGGCGGTGGTACAAAAGATACTTGGATATTGGAGGTTTAAAGCAGATGCTATCTAGAACCGCCGATCACTTATATTGGATGTCAAGGTACACCGAGCGTGCTGAGAATACGGCTCGTATGCTTGATGTAAATTACCAAACCGCTTTAATGCCGCAAACTCAAGTGGCTGCTCAAAATGGTTGGCAAGGCCTATTGTCCATCAGCGAATTGCTGCCAACATACCTGTCCAAGCACCCAGTCATAACGCCTAAAGATGTGATGGAATTTATGGTCAGTGATGACAGTAACCCGTCCTCAATCATTTCTTGCTTAAGGTCCGCACGCGAAAATGCTCGTGCTGTTAGAGGGAGTTTGACCACAGAGGTTTGGGAGACACAAAATCAGACTTGGCTTGAAATTCAAAAATTGATTAAAAAAGCAGAGTTCAAACGCGACCCAGCTAAACTTTTTGAATGGGTTAAATTTCGTTCGCATTTATTCAGGGGCGTAACTGTGGGCACTATGCTCATGGATGAGGCGCTACATTTCATGAGGTTAGGTACCTTTTTAGAACGAGCAGATAATACAGCCCGTCTCGTTGATGTAAAGTTTCACGGTGTTAACAGTGAGTTCTTTGGTGAAAACAATCTTTCAGACCAAGAGTATGACTTCTACCACTGGAGCTCAATTCTTAGAAGTGTCTCCGCGTTTGAGATTTATAGGAAGGTTTACAGAGATATCATTCGTCCAGAGAGAGTCGCTGAGTTATTGATACTAAGAGCAGATATGCCTCGCTCACTTCATGCCAGTCTAAGTGAAGTGGTTACAAATCTTAGAATGATAGCCAATGAACAATCAACAGGTACTGAGCGTCGCGCAGGTAAACTGCTATCAGAGCTTAAATACGGCTCGATCAATGAAATTTTGGCTAATGGATTGCATGCCTTTTTAAGTCAATTTCTTGACCGCATCAATGAACTTGGGTTCGATATCAGTAAAGATTTCTTAGTTCCGACCTAATACCCAAAGAACTAGGGGGGGATTGAGCGATTGAAATGCTAAACTGATAGTTTTCGAATTTTGAAATAAATTAATGAAGCTCAAAGGCTTGCTCTTATTTTCTGTGTTATTCACCTTACATAACTTATTGTGGGCGCAAAATGAGCTCAATTTCGATAAGGACGTACAGCAAATCTGTAAAAAATTTGAAGGTCAAAAAGCTTTTGAAGATAACGGTAGAACTGTACTTATCACTTGTGATCTGGTCAAGCAGCAGTACATCTCTGTTTTAAAGTATCTCAAAAACTCAAACAAGCCCGTCTTCTCTAACTTTGATGAAATGCTCAGAAGGATTGGTGAAAAAGACCTCTATAGCGTATTTAGAAAAAAAGAGATTGAATCTTGCGAGCCCTATAAAATAAGCCCACCGCCATCTAAAGAGCAAAAGTTTACCAAAGGATTGTCTTGTGTGCTTGGCGACATGAGTCTATTATTCTTTATGAATGATAAGGATCAAATTATAAAAACGCAATGTCAAATCGGAATCGGGGCCCGCATTTATCAAGACGTTTATGATCAATATTTTGGTAAGTTCAAACACCAAGCAAGTACGCTTAATTACAACCTGATGGTGGCTGAACTTTTCGCCAAGGCTTCAAAAACTGTTGACGGGCAGTATGTAAAAACAGAGTTTGATAACAATAATTTCGTAATCACCTTTTTGAATCCAACATTCAATTGATCAATTGCAAGATGTTTTTCTTAAACGGTGTTAAGCATAACGTGATCTTCTTTTTTGACACGTTTGGTAATATGCTCCAGTGCTTCTCCTACCTGATCAATCAAAACCAAGCAAAGGTCCCCCGGCTTTAATCGGTCTAATGCACAATCAATGGCTATAAATTCGCCCCTGATCTCCTCTATATGTTGGGTACGACGTGCCCCCACTAGACCTTGACGAAGTAGCCCAATGACCTCCCCATCTTCACGCCCCCTTTGGCAAGCATCTTGGTAGAGGACCACTTCATCAAAAGCCTCTCCAATAATACGAGTTTGCTCTCTAATATCTTCATCACGTCTGTCCCCCGCTCCACTGATAACGACACTTCTTTTTGTCGCGGGGATGTTTGAGACGGCTTGGACTAAAGCTTTTATAGCGTCTGGATTATGACCGTAATCGGCAATGACTGTCGCTCCGTTGTAGTCAAACACATTGAAGCGACCGGGTACAGCGACCGCATCGCTGATAAAGGAGCTGAGACCTTTGATGATGACTTCCCAAGGTATGTTGGTCGCCCAGGCTGCTGCAACAGAGGCCATTGCATTTTCTATTTGAAAACCTATTGCACCTCTCCTCGTTAGAGGAACCTCTGAGAGTGGGATGCGCACAGACATTTTCCCCTGCATTGCAACCATTTGATCATCTTCAACAAAGACCACTCTTTTACCCTGAGCCCTGTGAGTTGCAATGACAGGGTGGTGAGGATCAAGAGCAAAGAAGGTGACCTGTCCGGGGCAGTTCTGCGCCATCGCCGCCACCATTGGATCAGCGGCATTTAAAACGGCCATCCCAGAGGATGCAACGTTTTGAACAATAACACGTTTGAGGACTGCCAAGTCCTCTACGGTTGTGATGTAGTTAAGGCCTAAATGATCCCCCATCCCGATGTTGGTTACAACCGCAACGCTGCACTTGTCAAAAGCTAAGCCCTCTCTAAGCATACCGCCTCGGGCTGTTTCAAGAACGGCCGCATCCACATCAGGATGCATCAAGACATTCCTTGCACTCCTTGGTCCGCTACAGTCGCCCGAATCAATTTGCCGCTCATTGACATAAACTCCGTCGGTGTTGGTCATACCCACGCGAAGACCATACGTTCGAAGCAAATGCGCCGTTAACCGAACAGTAGTGGTCTTACCGTTTGTACCCGTAACTGCGATCACTGGGATGCGCCCATCTTGGCCGGGGGGAAACATATTGTTGATGACGGCTTCGCCCACATCCCTGCCTTTGCCAAAGGATGGGGTCAAGTGCATTCGCAGACCCGGTGCGGCGTTTACCTCCACCACGCCCCCTCTGTGATCTTCAAGTGGTTGGAGCACTGTCTCACAAACAATATCAACTCCGCAAATATCTAGGCCCACGGTCTGGGCAGCGGAAATAGCCCGCGCAGCAACCTCTGGGTGCACATCATCAGTAACATCTGTTGCTGTACCGCCAGTGGATAGGTTGGCATTATTTCGAAGGCTAACCCTAGTTCCTTTGCTTGGAATGCTGGAGTCGCTAAAATCTTGCTCTCTTAATCTTGCTTTAGCGATATCATCGAATTTTATTTTTGTTAGAGATGTTGCGTGACCATCGCCTCTTTTTGGATCAGAGTTAACTTTCTCAACAAGCTCGAAGATCGTACTTTTTCCGTCTCCAATGACGGTTGGGGGCTCACGCCGCGCTGCAGCAATGAGTTTGTCACCTACCACCAATAATCTGTAATCGCTTCCGGGTAGGAAACTCTCTAATAATATTTCATCAGAAAAACGTGAAGCATTCACAAAACCCTGCATCACCTCTTCTTTTGTTTTTAAATTGACTGCAACGCCTTTACCTTGATTTCCGTCTCTGGGCTTGATGACTACAGGTAAACCAATTTCATTTGCAGCGTGCCAAGCATCCTCGGGGTCAGTGACTGGACGCCCAAGGGGCACGGGTACACCGGCTGCATGCAGGAGTTTTTTTGTAAGCTCTTTGTCTTGTGCAATAGATTCAGCAATTGCACTGGTTGAGTCCATTTCTGCTGCTTGTATTTTCCGTTGTTTACTACCCCAACCAAACAGAACCAAACTACCCTCAGTTAGGCGTCTAAAAGGGATCCCCCGGGACAGGGCTGCGTCAACGATCGATCCAGTTGAGGGACCAAGCCTTAGATCCTCATCTAAATCACGCAACTGAGTGAGTGCACGATCGAGTTCAAACTCCTCGTTCTTTAAGGCAGCGTTGCATAAATCAATAGCAAAGTTGATTGCCATTTTGCCAACCTCTTCAACGGAGTATTCCACTGCGACTTGATAAAATCCGTTCTCAGGAGTTTTTGTAGTCCTACTAAAAGTGACAGGACAACCCGCCTCAATTTGAAGATGCAAAGCAGCTGATTCAAGAGCATGGGCAATCGTGATCTTGCTTTTTTGGTCGGTCCTAAGGGGACCAATACCAGGGAAAAGATTTCTAAGCTTAATTTCAAACTGAGGATCTATAGAGAGATCCATTTCTTGATCGCTATTACACATAACGAGAGCTTCAACAGCCGTATTTCTGGTCCATAAGTTGGGTCCTCGCAGAGCCCTAATACGTGATACATCCATTACGAATCCATCCTTATTTCTTTATAGATTTAGTTATATGCGAAGATTTCTCAGACAATAGACTTGCATGGTTAGCAACTTGTTGACCAAAATTTTTCAAACCTGCTCGAATTAGAAGTGGAGCAATATCTAAAGCCCAAGCAGCTGCAACTGCAGCTAGCAAAGTGGAAGTTCCAAGTCCCTCATCTTTAATCAGCTTTGCTATAGGTTTAAAGTCCAGGGGAAATAAAAGCGTTTCTTGATCGCCTCTTGCCATGACGACATGTCCATCCTTGCAATAGACACCTCTGCGGCCTTGGGATAAATGCTCTTTGATTGAGGCGTTAATCGGGGACTCAGCATACAAAATAATTTCCCCGTCACAAAGCTCAGATAAACCAACGATCTCATTTATATCGGCATTTATTACCCCGACCCCCTGAGGCAATACCAAATCTATCTGAGTTCTTGCGACTGATAAAAGCTGATCAGTGGTTTTGATATCGTGCCCTTCTAGGCCTACTTCTTTTGGCAGATTTGTTAGGATTCCAACTTGACATCTATCGTAGGGCAATCCTTCATTCAAAATTTGAAGTAAAGTTGTCTCAAACACAGCCGCATCCAAAGCTCTGTTAATTAATATCCTCTCCGATAGATCAAAGTTCCTTGCATCCTCGGATTGAACCCTCCTTTGGTTCATGTACAGCCCCTCGCTACAAGCAAGCCCCGTTCTTTTGCCCGAGAGGTGGAGTAACCAAGCTACTAATTTAGACAGGATGCAGGTTTGTTGATCACCCAAAATCCCAACCAGTGGAATTCTCCCCGAATCACTGTGTCCAAATAGATGGTCGACAATGGCTCTACCAACTGGGCGAGGGCTACCAACAGCTGGCTTGATATGCATCAATAGTCCAGGTCCAGCATTGACCTCTACGATTGCCCCGCCCTGGGGTGCAAGAGGTTTTGAGATGTCTTCTACGACAAGGTCAATACCTGCAATGTCTAAACCCACAACCCTGGCCGCAAGGGTGGCAATTTGCTCTATATCTGGATGGATTAAATCGGTCACATCGTAACTCATATTGCCGTTGCGCTGGACAATTGCAACCCTGTCTTTTGCCGGAACACTTGTAGGTTCTAGGCCTTGTCTTTGTAATTCAAGAACAGCATGTTGGTGTTCGGATAACCGAATCGTATCTAGCGGAAATCCTTCCTCCTCGCCGCGTCTGGGGTCGCTGTTGATTTGAGACTCTATAAGCTCCTCTACAGTGCTTTTACCGTCACCCGTAATAGTTGCAGTTTCTCCTTTCGCAACGGCTACAACTTTGTTTCCCACCACAAGGACCCGGTGTTCCTCGCCCTTAATGAAGCGTTCAACAATGACATCGCTTCCCTCAACCTCAGCAACTCTAAAGGCGGCTTTAATTTCCTGGGCTGAATTTAAATCAAGAGCAACGCCTCGACCGTGATTACCATCACTTGGTTTGATGACGACAGGGAGCCCCATGGATTGGGCAACTTCCCAAGCTTCCTCTGGGCTATGAACGATTTGACCCTCAGGAATTGGAACCCCGCATTGGCTTAATAATTGTTTGGTCAAGTCTTTATCGCTGGAGATGCTCTCCGCGATGGCGCTTGTTTGGTCAGTTTCTGCAGTCCAAATTCTTCTTTGGAGCGCTCCGTAACCGAGTTGAACCAAATTTCCGTCGGTTAACCGAATTGAGGGTATTTTTCGGTCGCTTGCAGCGTCTACTATGCACGCCGTCGAAGGGCCTAAGCATAAATCATCAACCATTGCTTTCAAGGTGTTGACGGTTGCGGATACGTCGTAAGGTGAGTTATTTATGGCAGCCATAACCAGGTTTTTGGCTTCTTTTAAACTCTCTCGCCCAACTTGCTCTTGGCGGGTACGCACAACAACCTTGTAGATGCCCGAGTTACTGGTCTCCCTTGCTTTGCCAAATCCAACTGCCATGCCCGCAAGCGTTTGCAACTCTATTGCCACATGCTCCATGATGTGAGCGGGCCAAGTACCCGATTTAAGTCTCTCAACGAAACCGCCTCTTTCACCCACACCGCAACGGTGCTCAATCAGACCGGGCAACCATTTTTCAAGACGATCTGCGAAACCTGGAATTTTGTCCGATGGGAATTGCTCCAACTCACCAATGTCTACCCAAGCCTCAATGACGGGTCTATAGGTCCAAAAATTGGGTCCACGCAGATAGCGCATCTGCAAAAATTCAATATCTTTAAAGGCCATTGATGAAAGTTTCTGTTTTGTATTGGAAAATGCCGCTAATTGATGCAATGTGAAACGCTGAGAAAGTATTTATTCGCCCGCATGGCTACAATGAAACCACTGAGTGATGAAAGCATAAGACACAAACTTTGCTTTGGTCTCAAATTTTGAGAGTAAAAACTGCATACTCTAAAATGCAACTTTTGCTCGAATCGCTGTTTAGTTTTATTACAAGTACGAATGATCACTTACCCTTTAGGTTTTTCTCCTGCCGAATTACCCTTGAACTGGAAATCCACAGTTTTAGCAAAAGTCTTACCTTCAGAAAACGTTCTAGGCTGGATGCAGGTTGACCTAGATGAGAATTTAAATTTCAATTCTGGCATTCTAATCTGTACTGAGGGGCGGTTGCTGGCATTTGAAAACAAGAAGTTTGAACCTGAAATTACCCAGATTTTAGACTTGCATATTGATGTCAGAGTCAATCATTTTGATTTCGCCGGCGTCGGAAACATTGAGGTTTTGGCCTCCAACTCCAGAGTCGCCAATTGGCGATACACCCTGAAATACCAACAAGAGGGGGCAAAGTTCACTGAGTTATTGAATAAAGTATGTTCAAGTCTAAATTCCCTAAAAGACGACCCAAAAGATCAAGACTCCTTGATTCCCCAATACAAAACCCTAGATGACGGTATTCCCAGGTGTGAGAAATGCTCAAGCGTATTGGATTCAAACGCAGAGTGCAGAAGCTGTCAAACTACTGGTACGGGGACACAACAAGTCTCTTGGAGCCTTTTTAGGTTATGGCGATTTGCAAAACCGTATCAAATGCAATTGCTGAGTGGTTTTTTGCTGACACTTGCCGCAACAGCTGCAACGCTTGTGCCTCCCTATCTCACAATGCCTTTGATGGACGATGTGTTGATTCCATTTCAAAACGGACAGCAAATCGATATAGATAAAGTCTCTCTTTATCTGCTCGGATTGTTTGGCTCCGCCCTTTTGGCTTGGGGATTGGGGTGGGCCAAGACTTATATATTGGCTTTGGTGTCTGAACGTATAGGAGCCGACTTACGAACAAGTGCTTATGAGCATTTACTTAAGCTCTCACTTGAGTACTTCGGTGGAAGGCGAACTGGTGACTTGATGAGTCGTATCGGTAGTGAGACTGACCGACTGTGCGTGTTTTTATCCTTGCACCTTTTAGACTTTGCAACCGATGTCTTGATGATCGTGATGACGGCTTTTATATTGGTTGCAATTGATCCATGGTTGGCGTTAGCCACACTCGTTCCATTGCCTTTCATAGCATGGTTGATCCACGTGGTCAGAGATAGGCTTAGAACTGGATTTGAAAAAATTGACCGAGTTTGGTCAGAGCTCACAAACGTTTTGGCCGATACGATTCCAGGAATTAGGGTCGTTAAAGCATTTGCGCAGGAGGACCGTGAGACTTCTCGTTTCAGAGAGGCCAATAGAAACAATCTAAATATGAACGATAGGATCAATTTCTTATGGTCACTATTCTCTCCAACTGTTACCCTTATGACGGAGGTGGGGCTGTTGGTAGTTTGGGCATTTGGAATCTGGCAAGTCGCTCATCACGACATTACAGTTGGTGTGTTGACTGCTTTTTTAGCCTATATAAGTCGTTTTTATAATAGACTTGATTCAATGAGTCGTATCGTCTCCAACACCCAAAAAGCGGCAGCAGGAGCCAAAAGGATTTTTGAAATACTTGACCACGTCTCCAGTGTCCCTGAGCCCACAAATCCCCTGCATTTGGGCAACGTTCAAGGTGAAATTGCGATTGAACATGCGGGATTTAGGTACGGGAATAGGGCTGTTATAAAAGACCTTTCTTTGCTCATCCGTCCAGGTGAGATGATAGGACTGGTGGGACAAAGCGGTTCGGGTAAGTCAACGATGGTTAATTTGATTTGTCGTTTCTACGACCTCTCAGGGGGGTCTATAAAAATCGATGGCATTGATATTCGTGACCTCACGCTTGCAGAATACAGATCCCATATAGGATTGGTTTTGCAAGAGCCATTTCTCTTTTTTGGAACCATTGCAGAAAACATTGCCTACGGCAGACCCAACGCAACGAGACGAGAAATCGTACAAGCTGCGAGAGCTGCCAACGCTCATGAATTCATTTTGCGACTTCCCCAAGGATACGATTCACTTGTAGGAGAAAGAGGTCAGGGGCTTTCGGGGGGGGAGCGTCAACGCATCTCAATTGCAAGAGCTTTGCTGATTAACCCCAGAATATTAATCATGGACGAAGCTACCTCATCAGTAGATACTGAGACTGAGCAAGAAATTCAAAAAGCTCTAGACAATTTGGTCAAGGGTAGAACGACAATCGCAATCGCTCACCGTTTATCCACGTTGCATAAAGCAGATCGATTGGTAGTTATGGAGGCTGGACAAATTGTTGAAATTGGTAAGCATGATGAGCTACTTGCACAAAAAGGCGCTTACTACAGACTCTATGAGGCACAGGCGCGGCAAGCACAAAACGAGCGCGTGGTATTCGAATCCGTGGCAGACGTTGAATCCGTTGGGGCTTCGCTATGACTGATTTAAAGGCTGAAAAAGAGCAAACGACTTCGTTAGATTTTCAACTCTTTAGAAATCCCTTGGGTCGTTGGGTTATATCTTTTGGGGCAAAGTTTCACCATAGCGTGAGCGATGACCTCATTCATAAGGAGAAAGATTCTCATTTTGTACCAGAAGAACCTCATCTGCCTGAGCACCCAATCGAGGTGATTGTTGTGAGAGCCTTTCCTATAGAGGCGCCTGAGCAAGGTATATCCATTTTGAGCCCAGAGGGAAGAGAGCTGCTTTGGATTGATGATCTAGACCAATTAAGTGGGGATCAAAGGCTCACAGTTCTTCAAGCCCTTAGAGAGCGAGAGTTTATGCCTGAGATCTTAAAACTCGAGCACGTGAGTAGCTTCATAACACCCAGCACATGGTCGGTTCAGACCACCCGCGGCCCTACTGAGTTAGAGCTAAAAGGGGAGGAGGATATAAGAAGACTGTCCTCCAAAACACTCATCGTTAGCGATAAACACGGTGTTCAGTTTTTGATAAAAGATCTCCCCAAACTAGACCGACACAGTCGAAAATTATTGGATCGTTTCTTTTAAACTTCATGTCCCAAGTTCAATAGGGACATGAGTTTTTATCTGAAAAAGCCTTTAAGTTTATCTGCCCAACCTTCTTCGTTAGGCGAGTGTTTAGCGCCACCTTTTTTAAGAGACTCATCTAACTCACGCATCAATTTTCGTTGATGCTCAGTGAGTTTTACAGGGGTCTCAATATTGATGTGGCAATAAAGATCGCCTGGAAAGCTTGATCGAACCCCCTTAATTCCTTTCCCCCTGAGCCTGAACTGTTTGCCGCTTTGTGTACCCTCGGGGATGTCAATTGCAGCTTTTCCTTCAAGTGTTGGAACGCTAATCTCTCCTCCCAACGAGGCGGTTGTAAAACTAATCGGGATCGCACAATGAAGGTCATCCCCGTCGCGCTCAAAAATATCGTGTTTCTTGAGTCTAATTTCGATAAATAGATCGCCAGATGGGCCGCCATTGGTGCCTGGCTCTCCGTTACCTGTGCTGCGAATACGCATTCCGTCATCAATTCCTGAAGGAATTTTGACTTCGAGTGTTTTTTGTGTTTTGGTTTTGCCTTGGCCGTGACAGGCGGAGCAGATTTCTGGGATTATTCGACCCGTCCCTCTACAGTGTGGGCAGGTTTGTTGGACACTGAAAAAGCCCTGACGCATTTGAACAGAGCCGCTACCTTGACAGGTGGTACAAGTTTTAACGGAAGTGCCTGGCTTTGCCCCACTGCCTTGGCAAGGTTCACAGGAATTCCAACTGGGTATTTTTATTTGAGTTTCTTTGCCCTTAGCGGCCTCTTCGAGGGTGATCTCCATCGCATAGCTTAAATCGTTGCCTCTGTAAACTTGGCGCCCCCCTTGCTGACGTCTTGCTTGACCAAAGATGTCGCCAAAGATGTCACCAAATGCTTCAGAAAAACCACCAAACCCTTGAGCTCCAGGACCGCCTCGCATGTTGGGGTCCACTCCTGCGTGTCCGAACTGATCGTATGCTGATCTTTTCTCAGCATCGGATAGCATTTCATAGGCCTCTTTGACCTCTTTGAATTTGGCTTCTGCTTCAGCTGATTTATCCCCTTGATTTCTATCAGGGTGATATTTCATCGCTAATTTGCGATAAGCCTTTTTGATATCTTCATCACTTGCAGTCTTAGCGACACCAAGGATTTCATAAAAATCGCGTTTAGCCATGATGGGTTTGCTATTTAAGGAATAGAAGCGCCGCGAGTGTCTTTATTAAAGACTCTGCGCGGCGAGTGGGGGGAATGATTCAAAATGAATCATTGATTTTTAGCTTAATACAAATTTAGGGATCAAGCTTTTTTGACTTCCTTGACCTCTGCATCAACTACATTGTCATCCTTTGCCGCAGCTCCAGCGTGGGCAGCTTCGTGTTCATGAGAGCCCGTTCCTGCGCTGGCACCGGCGGCGGCTTGCGCGGCCTGCATATCTGCATAAACTTTCTCACCCAGCTTTTGGCTGACGGTCATCAAAGTCTCAGTTTTTGCATCAATCTCAGCTTTATCTTCGCCTTTTAGAGCTTCTTCTAAAGACTTGACAGCTTCTTCGATTGCGGTTTTCTCTTTAGCTTCAATTTTGTCTCCATGCTCAGACAAGCTTTTCTTTACGCTGTGAAGAGCTGAGTCGGCTTGGTTGCGGGATTGGATAATTTCAAGTTTCTTCTTATCTTCATCAGCATTGATCTCAGCATCTTTAACCATTTGCTGAATCTCTTCCTCAGAGAGTCCAGAATTTGCTTTGATGGTGATTTTGTTTTCTTTACCAGTGCCTTTGTCTTTAGCACTTACATGCAAAATACCGTTAGCATCGATATCAAAAGCAACCTCAATTTGCGGGGTACCCCTTGGTGCTGGTGGGATACCTTCAAGATTGAATTCGCCAAGGGATTTATTAGCTGTCGCCATTTCACGCTCGCCCTGGTATACCTTAATGGTCACCGCTGGCTGATTGTCATCAGCGGTGGAGAAGGTTTGGGCAAACTTAGTGGGAATGGTTGTGTTCTTGGTGATCATTTTGGTCATGACTCCACCTAAGGTCTCAATACCAAGTGAGAGTGGGGTAACGTCCAAAAGCAACACATCGGTTCTCTCGCCTGAGAGAACCTGACCTTGAATAGCCGCACCTACTGCAACCGCTTCATCAGGATTTACATCTTTTCTTGGTTCTTGTCCGAAAAATTCTTTTACTTTCTCCTGAACTTTTGGCATCCGAGTCATTCCGCCAACAAGTATCACGTCATGAATATCACCCACGCTAACACCAGCATCCTTGATTGCGGTTCTGCAAGGCGCAATGGTTCTCTCAATGAGTTCCTCAACCAATGACTCAAGCTTGGAGCGCGTAATCTTGATATTCAAGTGCTTAGGACCTGAAGCGTCTGCAGTAATGTAGGGTAGATTTAAGTCTGTGGATGTAGAAGAAGACAACTCGATTTTGGCCTTTTCTGCAGCTTCCTTGAGGCGTTGAAGGGCTAAAACATCTTTAGATAGATCAACGCCTTGTTCCTTCTTGAACTCAGAGATGATGAAATCAATAATACGTTGGTCAAAGTCCTCACCACCAAGGAACGTGTCTCCGTTTGTTGAGAGTACTTCGAATTGTTTTTCGCCGTCTACGTCTGCGATCTCAATAATGGAGACGTCAAAGGTTCCTCCGCCCAGATCGTAAACAGCAATCTTACGATCACCTTTTGAGTTTTTATCCAAACCAAATGCAAGTGCAGCAGCAGTTGGCTCATTGATGATGCGTTTTACATCTAGACCAGCAATACGGCCTGCATCTTTGGTGGCTTGACGCTGGGCGTCATTAAAATAAGCCGGAACTGTGATGACGGCTTCAGTAACCGCTTCGCCCAGATAGTCTTCAGCAGTTTTCTTCATTTTACGAAGAACTTCTGCACTTATTTGCGGTGGTGCAAGCTTATCCCCTCTAACTTGAACCCATGCGTCACCGTTATCAGCTTTGCTGATTTTGTAGGGCATGTGGTTGATATCTTTTTGAACTTCTTTTTCTTCGAATTTACGACCAATCAAACGCTTTACTGCGTATAAAGTATTGGTTGGGTTCGTGACTGCTTGTCGCTTAGCAGATGCTCCGACCAGTATCTCACCGTCCTCCATGTAGGCAATGATGGAGGGAGTGGTTCTAGCTCCCTCAGCATTCTCGATTACCTTGGTTGTATTACCCTCCATCACAGCTACGCATGAGTTTGTAGTGCCTAAGTCGATACCGATCATTTTTCCCATTTTTATTCTCCGTGAGTGTCGCTTGAATTGAACGACTAATTGTTAAAACTATTACTACTTATCTGTGGATAACTTTATAAATTTCAAGTTACACACAAAAAATTCATCAATTTACATGCTGTTTTTAGTGTGCCTTGGGTCCAGAAACCGTGATAAGAGCGGGCCTTAGAACCCGGTCCATAATCAAGTAACCTTTTTGTAAAACTGAGACGACAGTATTGGGTTCTTGATCCGCCGGCACCACACTGATGGCTTGATGGTGATGCGGGTCGAATTTGGCTCCCGCTTCAGGATTGATTTCTAAGACTTTATTTTTCTCAAGCGCACTCTTAAGTTGTCTAAGTGTTGCCTCTGAGCCTTCTCGGATTTGTTCAATTGTGGCTTCTTTGATTGAGAGGGCGGATTCCAAACTATCCGTTACAGGCAGCATGCTCTCTGCAAACGATTCGATAGCAAATTTGCGAGCTTTTGATACTTCTTCATCTGCTCTGCGCCTAGCATTT
The DNA here is from genome assembly GCA_903910745.1 of uncultured Burkholderiales bacterium. Taxonomy (GTDB): domain Bacteria; phylum Pseudomonadota; class Gammaproteobacteria; order Burkholderiales; family Burkholderiaceae_C; genus Limnohabitans. The sequence goes on along the minus strand of CAIWAO010000091.1, from coordinate 3,080 downwards.
TGTACGTCAGCCTGACCTCTCAGAAATTGATCGTTTAATTCACTAACCTTTGCTTGCAAAATGGCCACTTCCGCCAAAGCTTTAGACAAAGGATCCATCACCTCTTGGGAGGAGTCTTGAGTTTGTGACTCGTGTTTTGAATTGTCCGGTGTACCAGTTAAACCGTTGTTGCTGCTACCGGTTTGATCATGGTCCTGATTAGGGTTGATGTTTTGGGACTCTTCGCTAGGATTGTTGCTATTTTGAGGTTCTGACATAGAAGGGCCGTAAGAAAATAAAATTTATTGACTTACAGGTAGTGTCATTGCCTAAAAATTCAAGGGCTACATCAAAAATAAATTGATGGGTAATTATTGTTGGATAGCCTTTAAATTAGAAATTTGATTTCTAATTGGTTATTTAAATACATTATTTAATATTTAAGTATTCACTAAATGATTTGATCAGTAAAGCGCTTTGTTAACAATGCGCTTTACAACCTTGAACTTAATGAGGCATGGGTCCTTGTCGTTCACCTCTCATGTGGTGGCGGTGAGACCAGGCTTGAATAGCGAGTTGATTAAGTGTGGTTTGTTGCTCCGGGGTCAGAACCTTTTGTAATTGCTCGGTTTTATTCGCAAGAACAGTCATTTTTGCGGCGTGATCAGTCATTTTCTCAGCCATCAACTTTGCCAATGTTGCCGCATCCATTTGATTTGGCAGTTTAGACTTATCCATTTCTGGTTTATCCATGGGTAATGAGTTTTGCATGTTGTGCATTGAATGCAGGGCTTTAAAAGCAACGACAAACTCACCCCACTGATTTTGCTGCGAGGCCTTGATCTCAAGTCTGTTGGCAATGGAGTTGAGCATCATCTCAGTATGCATTTGTTCATGCTTTTGCCAATCTACGTCTTGCATCCTTGGATGATCTTTGGGAGGGAACCTTTGATCATCTTGGCCATAAGCTAGACCTTGAATTCCAAAATACGTAACCCCTAGGGCTAATATGAATAATCTAAACTTAGAAAAAAATGATTTTTGCATCTTTGAACTCCTATTTTGGTGTGGGCTCAGTTTAGGATTTAATAATGAAAATCCCGTGTCTGCTTGGTTAAGTTAAGTAAATATAGGCGGCAAAATATTGCCACCTCAGGCCAAGAGAAAATTAACTCGAAGGGATTGCTGGAAATACCCAACCCAAATTAAGAGTCTTGCTGTGTTAATTTGTTCCGATTGGCTTTGCAATTATTCGACAAACGTGCGCATCTTCAATGCCGTATTTAGCCATGCCGTAGCCTTGAACTTGGTATTCAATTTGTAGATTAAAGCTATTTTGCATTTTATTTGCCAAATCCTTTGGCGATATGAAGCGCCTGAAATGGGCCTGAGCTTGTTTAGGATTTTGGGCATCCTCTTCAGTCCTAAACTCTAGTGCAATTACATCCTCCTTGTTTAGACAGATACTCCTGATAAATTCAAAAAGCTCATCTTCTTTATCCTCTTGGATTGCATGAATAAAAAACCTAGAGTAAATTACTTTTTTCACTAACTTTAAAGACTCAAATAACGTGTCGTGACTTTCTAGCTCGCCGATGTCGCTATTGATAAAAGTACTCATTCTTTTGTTTGCACTCATCATTTGAGAGTTACAAAAGTCAATTGCTGCAGAGCTTTTGTCAATTCCTACGACGTCGTGCCCGAGGTAGGAGAAAAAAAGTGAATCCCTGCCGTTTCCACAACCTATATCAATGAAAAGAGGATGATCCTTGAATTCATTCGCAATGTAAGCAGCAAACTGAGAGGGTGGGAATTGATTCCTTTGTTTTTTATAAAAAACTTCCCAATAAGTATGAGCAGCATCCTCCAACTCATCGACTACTTTAGGAGCGTTAATTGAATTTTTAGAGGAATTTTGAGGATCAATATATTTCATTGTTCTAAAAGAATTAGAGCGGACAAAAGTTGCCGGTTTTGACTGATACTCTAACTAAGCAAATTGGGTGCCGATCACAAAAATCGGCATGCTTTTAAATGGGACAATAATTCATTTGCCTTTGCAAACAAAAGTAATTTGAAGTCGTAAAAAAAAGCGCCTAAGCGCTTTTTTAATAACGAAAACCCTCTAAATTATTTTGCTGCGTTCATGGCTTTGATCACTTTATCGGTGACATCAAGTTTAGGGTTGATGAAGGCCACTTGCTGAAGGAGTACATCGTACTTCTCAGTTTCAGCCATTTGTTTGATTACTTTATTGGCTTTGTCTAAAACTAGTTTGAACTCTTCATTTTTGCGGTTCTTAACATCTTCTTGAAACTCTTGGCGTTTGCGTTGAAGTTCTCTGTCTTGATCCATGAGTTGACGTTGTCGAATGCCCCGTTGGGTCTCAGACATTGTGGGCGCATCTTTGTCAAACTTATCTGCCTCAGTCTTTAAAGTGTTCCCTAAATCGACGAGTTCTTTTTCGCGCTTTGAGAACTCTAGTTGAAGCTTGTTTTGTGCGGCAATAGACATGCTAGATTCGCGGAAAACTTTATCAGTGTTGATGTAACCTACTTTTAAATCATCAGCCATGACGTAGCAAGATACAGATGCCATCATTAAAGCGGAAACTATGTATTTGTTGATTTGCTTTTTCAAAAGAAATTCCTAGTTTTAATATTTAAAAGGGTATTCTATATCCAAGGCACTTATGCATTTAAGGCAGTACCTTGCATGGATTAGCCCGTTTACTTGGAATCCATAAGCTAACCTAACGCGTAGTAGGTTGAAGGCTGCTGAAAGTTTAGGCTTTCTACTTATTTATCCTTAAGCATTTCTTAAGCATTTCAATTGGTTCTTGTCAAAATACAGACTGACAAAAAAAAGGCCATGCTTTTGAGTTTACGTTCTTAGGTTCTTAGCTTTTTAGTTAAAAAAATACCCACTGGTCAGGTGGGTATTAAACAGTAAATGGTTGTTTACCGTGGAGAAATACACTAAAAGCAATATGTATGCCCAGGGCTGACCTTGTAGAATAACTCTAACTGCCTACTGTCACACGCTCAGCTGCTTTTTTTTGGTGCGACCCTAAAACTCGATTTGAAGATAGAGGTATTTTT
>CAIWAO010000090.1 GCA_903910745.1 uncultured Burkholderiales bacterium | reverse complement strand
TGTTAGTGCTGGTGGCCATGCGAGCATCGAGCAGCTCATTGCGTATATCCAGGATCAAGAATCGCCTCCGTAGGTGACGCATGTCGCCTTCGGCTCCTTTCGCTTGACCCGCGACTAAGCTTCGCTGTAGTCGGGGGATGCGCGAAAATTTTGCTCAACATTTTTAGGTCCATCGATGGTCCAAACAAAACAAACCCGCCATTGATCATTGATACGAAAACAAGTGTCCAAGTGTTACTGGATTATGTGTCCAAGTGTGCTGGAATACGCAGGCCGGCGAGGTCGAAGGGCGTTTGCAGTCGAATGATTCGCCAGAAAATCAACCCAACATTCGCAAGAAACTTTGGGGGGCGCACAGCTCTGTGGTCCGCGCTCTACATCCTCGCCCTAAAGGACGGGGTTTTTCGCACAAGATGGATAAAATCTTTTTTTTCATTTACCATTCCAATCGAATAAGCGGCAAAAAGGGAGCATTGCTTGGGGATTTAGACCTAGTTGTAACTAGTAACTGTTAGTAGAAGCGAAATTAATTTCAATTAAATCAATAAGATGCAAAAACAAAGCCTTAAGATATTAGCCGTAGCACCCATGATGGATTGGACTGATAGACATTGCAGGTATTTTCATCGACTCCTGAGCTCTAAAGCGCTTCTCTATACTGAGATGATTACGACTGGTGCATTAGTTTATGGGGACTCTGATTACCACCTTAAGTACAACCCGCAGGAGCACCCCGTCGCTCTTCAATTAGGCGGTAGCGATCCAAAGGACCTTGCTCATGGTGCAAAATTGGCGCATCAACATGGCTATGATGAGGTAAATATCAACTGCGGTTGTCCCTCTGAGCGAGTACAGCGTGGTGCGTTTGGAGCTTGCCTGATGAATGAGCCTAGGCTGGTGGCTCAATGTGTAAGTGCGATGATGGATGCTGGACCACTCCCGGTAACCGTGAAACACAGGATTGGGCTTGGAAGAGGTGAGAGTTTCTCGTTCGTTAGTGATTTTGTTGGTAAGGTAAGTGAGGCAGGCTGTAGAACCTTTATTGTTCACGCACGAAATGCTTGGTTAGAGGGGCTCTCTCCTAAGGAAAACCGTGAAATTCCTCCCTTAAAGCCAGATTGGGCCTACCGCTTAAAAGCTGAGTTTCCAGACTTAGAGATTGTCTATAACGGAGGGGTGAAAACACCAGAGGATATTGCAACCCATTTAAACCAACTCGACGGTGTGATGGTTGGTCGGGAGGCCTACCACAACCCATGGATATTGACCAAATGGGATCAGTTCTTCCCAGTAGGTGAACCTATGAATCAAGAATTAGACATCCCCACAAAATTAAGCAGGCAGTGGGCTGAAGAGCAGATGGTGATTTATATGGAGCAAGAACAAAAGTTAAATAATGTGCATTGGTCAAGCGTTGCAAGGCATATGCTAGGTCTGTATCATGCTCAGCCAGGGGGTAAGAGGTGGCGTAGAGTTTGGAGCGATCACAAACTCAAGAACATGACTCCTTTTGAGGTATCAAAACTGGCCAACAAAGCACTGCTTAAGGAAATAGCCCTCATCGAACAGCGTGAAGTACAAAACGAGCCTGCTATTTCCACTTTCTGATATGGTTATGCTGCATTATTTTCAGAAATGCCGCCCACGACTTGACTAAAGCCGCCGTCTACGTAAACAATTTCAGCAGTAACACCGGCTGCTAAATTGCTCAACAAAAAGGCTGCAACATTTCCAACATCCTCAATGGATACATTGCGTCTGATGGGGCTAGATTCAGCTACGACAGACAATATCTTTCCAAATCCTTTAATGCCACTGGCAGCAAGTGTTTTTATTGGACCCGCACTGATTCCGTTAACCCGCATGTGCTGGGCTTTACTACCTAAAGAGTCAGCCAAGTAACGCACTGAAGCTTCAAGGGATGCCTTTGCCAGTCCCATGGTGTTGTAGTTAGGGACGGTACGAACTGCGCCAAGATAGGTGAGAGTGAGGAGGGCGGAGTGCTCATTGAGCATAGGCAAAGCTGCTTTTGCCATAGCAGGAAAGCTATAAGCGCTGATGTCATGGGCAATTTTGAAGCCTTCACGGCTCAATCCATCAAGGAAGTCTCCAGCAATGGCCTCTTTTGGTGCGTAGCCAATGCTGTGAACAAATCCATCAAACTTAGGCCAATGGGTGCTTAAATCCTTGAACATTTGCTCAATTTGCTCATCACTTGCCACATCGCAGTCAAAAATGAGATTTGAATTAAAGTCTTTGGCGAATTCTGTGATTCTGTCTTTGAATCTCTCCCCGACATAGCTGAATGCCAACTCCGCGCCTTGTTCGTAGCAAGCTTTGGCTATGCCGTAAGCAATTGATCGGTTCGATAAAACGCCGGTAATAAGTAGTTTTTTACCATTTAAAAAGCCTGAGTGCGTCGACATTGATTAAGCTCCATATGAACAAACTGACTAATATTCTCGCATGATAAGGGTGGGGCTTCTGATAATCTAACCATGTTGTATCAAGATTACAGGGGGGGTAGCGTTGTGGCCCTAATAGACGTTATAATATCCTTTTGACGACCAACCGGGCGGAATCCAAACCGCCCGTTTTTTTTGGTCAAACGGGAATTGACTTTGGCGCTACAAGAAACTGTTGAACAGATCGTATCGGGTTTAGGCTATGAAACTGTGGAGATTGAGCGCTCTGCGGGGGGGCTTTTACGCATCACAATTGATTTGCCCTGGAACCCTGAGCGACCAACCCAGTTCATTCAGGTTGAGGATTGCGAGAAGGTGACTCGACAGTTGCAATTTACTCTAGAAGTTGAGGCAATTGAGTACAAAAGGCTTGAAGTTTCTTCCCCAGGTATTGATCGATTGATAAGAAAAGAGTCTGAGTTTGAGCGTTTTAACGGAGAGATCATTGATCTGACTTTTAAGGCCGCCTTGGGTGCTGATGCTGGTGGCTTGGTGGCTGCCAACCGCAAGAAATTCAGGGGTACTCTAGAAAAGAATGAGGAAACTGGTGGATGGCAGATCTCCTGGGCAGATGAGCCTAAGGTCAAACCGGGACAGAAAGTTTCAAAGTCAAGAGCTGCGCCGGTAGTGCAGGTGTTGAATTTCAAGTGGGACGAGCTTCGCGAAGTTCGTCTTGCACCGATTGTAGATTTCAAGGGTCGCAAGGCCTAATATTAGTAAATTGGAGTGTTTGAGATGAACCGCGAAATGCTCATGTTGGTAGATGCTATCTCACGCGAGAAAAATGTCGAGCGTGATGTTGTTTTTGCGGCAGTCGAGTCCGCTCTTGCCCAGGCAACTAAGAAGTTGTTTGTCGGAGATGTGGACATTCGAGTTGCTATTGATAGAGACACAGGTAATTACGAGACGTTTAGACGTTGGATGGTCGTACCTGATTCTGCAGGACTTCAAAATCCTGATGCAGAAGAGTTGCTGATGGACGCTAAAGAGCGAATTGCTGATGTAGAAGAGGGTGAGTACATCGAAGAGGGCGTTGAATCTCTTGCGATCGGTCGAATTGGAGCCATGGCAGCTAAGCAAGTTATTCTCCAAAAAATTAGAGACGCTGAGCGTGAGATGTTACTCAATGACTTCTTGGCCAGGGGTGAGAAGATTTTTGTTGGTACCGTAAAGCGTTTGGACAAGGGCGACGTGATTGTCGAGAGCGGTCGTGTTGAGGGCAGGTTGCGCAGAACGGAGATGATTCCTAAGGAAAATCTTCGCAACGGCGACAGAGTTAGGGCAATGATCATGGAGGTCGATCCAACTCTTAGAGGTGCGCCAATTATTTTGTCCAGATCCGCTCCAGAATTCATGGTTGAACTTTTTAGTCAAGAGGTGCCAGAGGTTGAGCAAGGACTCCTTGAGATTAAGTCATGTGCACGTGACGCAGGGTCTAGGGCAAAAATTGCAGTTGTATCTAACGACAAGCGTGTTGATCCCATCGGTACATGTGTGGGCGTAAGAGGTACAAGAGTTAATTCTGTGACCAATGAGCTTGCAGGTGAGCGAGTTGATATAGTTTTGTGGAGCGAAGATCCCGCTCAATTCGTAATTGGGGCTTTAGCACCTGCAAACGTTCAGTCCATTGTTGTGGATGAAGAAAAACACGCCATGGATGTAGTAGTAGATGAAGAGAATCTTGCTATTGCAATTGGACGTGGTGGACAAAACGTTCGACTAGCCTCGGAGCTAACGGGATGGAAAATCAACATCATGGACGCCAGTGAGTCTGCTGCTAAGCAGGCCAATGAGACGGATACGCTTAGAGCGCTCTTCATTGAAAAACTTGACGTTGACGTTGAAGTGGCAGACATTTTGATCAGCGAAGGCTTTACCAGTTTAGAGGAGGTTGCTTACGTCCCTCTTCAAGAGATGTTAGAGATCGAGAGTTTTGATGAAGATACAGTGAATGAACTAAGGGCGCGAGCAAAAGATGCGCTCTTAACCATGGAGATTGCGCAAGAGGAGAGTGTTGAAGATGTTTCTCAAGATCTAAAGGATTTGGAGACCTTAACGCCCGAATTAATTGCAAAACTCTCAGAAGGCGGAATTCATACCCGCGATGACCTTGCCGATCTTGCAGTCGATGAGCTTGTAGAAATTACACAACAATCCCCAGAAGAGGCCACGGCCCTGATTCTTAAGGCACGCGAACATTGGTTTGCGGGTCAAGAGTAACGGTCATGAAGAGGACACCCAAATATGACCAGTACAACAGTTGCCG
>CAIWAO010000089.1 GCA_903910745.1 uncultured Burkholderiales bacterium | reverse complement strand
TAAAGCGCGTAATTTTTCATCTGGTTGGGCGGTTATTACGAGGACAGGAAGGTACCCGCTTGTTTCGATCTCAGACAAACTCTGCATAACTTGAAATCCCGACATAATGGGCATTTGAAGATCTAGCAAAATTAAATCATATTTATTTTGGCTGTAAAGTTGGGATACTTCACTTGAGTTTTGAGTCGTCGTGATTGATCGATACCCAGCCCCTTTGAGCATTCGCTCAAGAAGAATGACATTTGCGGCTTGATCGTCTACGATTAGCAATTTAGCGTTTAATAAGTCAGTTTCTTTTATCACTTCAGCTTTACCGTTTTTGTCAGCTACTTCAATGTCTTAGGAAATTTGAAATTGATGAGCTAGTTAATGCTCACATTAAAGCTTGAGAATTCATCTTTTTTTTGCAAAATCGAGTACCACATCCAAAGTTTCCATAAATTCTTTAACCCTAATGGGTTTGGTTAGATATCTAAAAAAACCCACCTCTAAGCCCAAATCAATATCTCGCAACATCGCATTGGCGCTGAGTGCAACAACGGGAATGTGAGCTGTTCTTGGATCCTCGCGTAGTATTTTTAATGCCTCAATTCCACTAATTCCAGGTAGGTTAATGTCCATGAGAATCATGTCAGGCAATAACGTGCGTGCCAACTCAATTCCTGTCGTACCGTTCACAGCTGTTAATAGCTTGATGTCAGAGCGAAGTTCAATCAGTTGTTCGACAAGTTTCATGTTGGCAGGGTTGTCCTCGATGTACAGAAGGCTACTCTTAGATAAATTGCTGGGGACGGGCGGTTGATAAGCTACGCTTTGTTTATTTTGCTCAACCCTTAGGTCCGGCGTTGCTGTTGAGCGTAATTCAACCCAGAACTGGCTTCCGGTTCCGACACCGCTCTCAACCCCAATCACTCCCTCCATCAACTCCACCAACTGCTTGGTTACGACGAGTCCAATACCCGTGCCCGCTACACCACTGGCCTCTTGACCAAGCCGGTTAAAGGGTTGGAATAACTGCGCAATTTTGTCTGGGACGAGTCCTTCCCCGGTGTCTTTGACGATGATACGAATCCTATCAGGTTCACTAGCCTCGCACACCACAGCGACGCTTCCGTTTGACTTGTTATATTTGATCGCGTTGGATAGTAGATTAATAATAATTTGCTTTAATCGTGTCTGGTCTGCCCATACAAAGATAGGTTTATCCATGATTGGGAAAGTCATTCGAATGCCGTATTGAATTGCCTGAGCGTCCATCATGGCTTGGCATTCGGATAATACTTCGCAAAGTGAAACGGGCTCTAAGGAGAGTGATACTTTTCCTGATTCAATGACTGCAAGGTCCAAGATTTCGTTGATTAATTTCAGTAAATGCCAACCTGCTTGGAGAATTTGAGCGATACTTTCTTTTTGTGAATCAGTGGGTAAAGGGGATGCTGACTCCATGAGTTGTGCAAAACCGAGGATTGCGTTCAACGGCGAACGAAGCTCATGACTCATGGCTGAGAGGAAGTCTGATTTCGCAAGATTGGCCTTTTCTGCTGCCGATTTTGCACTCTCCATCTCTACATTACTTTCTTGCAAGGCTAGCTCAAAGCTTTTTCGCTCAGTGACGTCTCTTGCAGCTGCAAATACGCCCTGCAATGTTCGGTCTCGATCATAGAATGTGCTTGCGTTGTAGGAGACAACGGTCTTTTTACCATCACGTGCTCTAGCCGTTAATTCGTAATTTGTAACCTTTTTTTCACTTAGCACTAATTTAATTGCAGCCTCTGCACGTTCTGGGTCTGTAAAATAATTCTTAAAAGGTGCACCAATCAGTTCATCCCGCGTGCAACCCGTGAGAGCTTCCATTTGCTTATTTCCATCCGTGATAATCCCAGAAGGATCGGTTGTAATGAGTGCATCAATATTTGATTCGATAAGGGAGCGGGTATAAAACTGTTGATCGCGTAGGCGTTGATCAAGCTTTTTCTGCTCAGCTTCAACTTGCTTGCGCGCAGTGTTATCTGTCCCGATGAGAAGATACCCAATGATGACTTTCTCCGCGTCACGCAGTGCTGTAACCGACACCACAGCCGGAAAGCGACTACCGTCTTTGCGGATATAGGTGAGCTCATAAATATCCTCTATACCCCTTGACGCTTTGAAAACCAGAGCTTCGAACCCAGGAGCGATTGGGGTGCCCAACTCGCGACTTAAAGCTTTGGCCCTGGCAATCACTTCTTGTGGGTCAGATATTTCAGCAGGTGTAATGCTATTCAATACCTCAGCCGCAGCGTACCCAAGCATTCGCTCTGCGCCGACGTTAAAGATTTGAATCACCCCTTTGGCATCGGTTGCGATGCTTGAGAAGTTGGCGCTGTTAAAGATGGCACTTTGTAGCGCTCCCGCTTTTAAAAGAGCCTCTTCGGCTTGTTTGCGCGCGGTGTTGTCTGTTCCGATGAGCAAGTATCCAATGATGACCTTCTCTGCGTCACGAAGTGCTGTAACCGAGACCACAGCCGGAAAGCGACTTCCGTCTTTGCGGATGTAGGTCAGCTCATAAATATCCTCTATACCCCTTGAGGCCTTAAAGACAAGCGCCTCAAAACCGGGTGCAATAGGAGTCCCAAGCTCCTGGCTGAGCGCAATCGCCCTTGCGATCACTTCCTGCGGGTCTGAGATTTCGGCTGGTGTAATGCTATTGGTAACCTCAGCTGCGGTGTAACCCAGCATACGCTCTGCACCGACGTTAAAGATTTGAATCACCCCTTTGGCATCGGTTGCGATGCTTGAGAAGTTGGCGCTGTTAAAGATGGCACTTTGTAGAGCTCCGGCTTTTAAGAGAGCCTCTTCAGCTTGTTTGCGCGCGGTGTTGTCTGTTCCAATGAGCAAGTATCCAATGATGACCTTCTCCGCGTCGCGAAGCGCTGTAACCGACACCACAGCCGGAAAGCGACTGCCGTCTTTGCGAATATAGGTCAGCTCATAAATATCTTCGATACCGCGGGACGCCTTGAACACCAATGCATCAAAGCCTGGGGCAATGGACGTGCCTAACTCTTGACTTAGCGCTTTGGCTCTGGCGATCACTTCCTGCGGGTCTGAGATTTCGGCAGGTGTGATGCTATTGGTAACCTCAGCTGCGGTATAACCCAGCATACGCTCTGCACCGACATTAAAAATTTGTATGACACCCTTGGCGTCAGTTGCAATGCTAGAGAAGTTGGCGCTGTTGAAAATGGCGCTTTGCAGCGCTCCCGCCTTTAAGAGAGCCTCCTCAGCTTGTTTGCGGGCGCTATTGTCCGTTCCTATTAGTAAGTAACCAATAATGGTTCCGTGATCGTGTATATCACGCAAAGCTGTGACGGAAACCACGGCTGGAAATCTGCTCCCGTCCTTACGAATGTAGGTCAGCTCGTAAATATCCTCAATACCCCTAGAAGCTTTAAATACAAGAGCCTCAAAGCCCGGTGCAATCGTAGTTCCTAGCTCTTCGCTTAAGGCTTTTGCTCTTGCGATGACTTCTTGGGGATCAGAAATCTCTGCCGGTGTTATCTTGTTCAGAACTTCGGACGCCGTATATCCCAGCATTCGCTCAGCGCCGATATTGAAAATTTGGATAACTCCCTTCTCATCCGTTGCGATACTTGAGAAGTTAGCACTGTTTAGAATCGCATTTTGTAGTGCTCCGGCCTTGAGTACCGCCTCCTTTCGTCGAACTTCAGTGACGATCTCCTTAGCTACCAAATCGCCGTGGAGTATTTTTTTTTGTCCCGTATGATTCATATGTCCCACAGTTGCCTCAGATAATGAAATGAGTGCTAACCAGATGTTTGTTTAGATAAAATCCACAGCCACTAAATTGACGGCGGATTAACTTAAAGCTTTCCCGAAAGATCAAGGCATAAACAGTCTTTAAAATTTCGGTGCTATCGGACTTTTTTTATCGATTTAAGTTTGAACTTATCCAATATTTTTTTGGACATGGCCTATAACTTCTAGTTCTTTGTTGCCAATCATCTTTAATGCAACTCGCCCGACTATACCGATTGCTGTTTGGACTTGATCTTTTTTGATGCTCATGGGTTGCTCCTGAAGAGATAAATCGACTCAGTGTCGAGATGCGTCAAATGCCGCACAACCGAACCATAGTTGATCAACCGGTCTGGGTCTGTACGTTGTCATACAATTTGACAAGCACACAGATCATTTAAATTAATATATCAAAAAAAGAGTAGCTAGACTCGGAGTTCAATCAACCATGGTCGCGAGGCTTATGAGCTTCAGTTTAGGTTCCTTAGGTTCGTGAAGTTTATTAAGGAACCAAAACTTCAAC
>CAIWAO010000088.1 GCA_903910745.1 uncultured Burkholderiales bacterium | reverse complement strand
GCCAAACCAGCGGCCTTCAATGCCGCGCTGGGCAAACGCAGTGCGGGACTGTTGCCCCATTTACGGATAACAGCTTCCATAGAAATTCTCCTTAAACGTATCTACATTGTAGATACTTTCTTCCCGCGGATCAACACAAGCGAGGTGGAACAAAAACAGCGTTGCCGGATAGCTTTGTTATTTCTTGGTCCATTGTGAAAGTCTCCATTTGTTTGCCCATGTGGCAGAATAATACAAAATCTTAAATTACACAAAATCCTTTACATGCCCTTCTTGCTATCAGTTTTTCTTAAACACTAAATCCCAAACGCCGTGTCCCAGTTTTAGGCCTCGGTTCTCAAACTTTGTGAGTGGTCTGTATTCGGGCTTTATTGCATAACCACTTGACTCTTTAGATGTGTTTGTGAGTGTTTTCTCACTCGACAAGACCTCTAACATTTGAACCGCATACGCCTCCCAGTCTGTTGCGCAGTGGATATACCCCCCCACTTTTAATTTGGGAACAATTGATTTGATGAATTCAGATTGAACCAATCTCCTTTTATTGTGTTTTTTCTTGTGCCAAGGATCTGGGAAAAATATATGAATCCCGTCAAGACAAAGATTTTGAATCATGTGCTCTAAAACTTCAACTGCATCATGTTGAATGATACGGATATTTTTTATACCGTTTTCACCTATTCTTTTTAGCAGTGCTCCAACTCCAGGATCGTGGACCTCGCAGCAAATGAAATTTGTATTTGAGAGGGTTTGAGCTATTAAAGCAGTTGCCTCTCCCATCCCGAAGCCTATCTCAAAGACAAGCGGCGTTTCATTTGAGTGATGGGGAAAAATATCTGATATGTCTAAGGCTTGAGGGGTATAGTCAACTAAATAGGCTCCCCCAATTTCATGTCGCGCCTTGAGTTGTCCTGTGGTCACGCGTCCAGAGCGCTTAACAAAGCTACGGATTGACCTGGGGTGCGGTGTATCTAAAAGATTGCTCATTGATTGCAAATCGTCCATTTTACGACTTGTCTAATTTTGGGATAGACACCCACTCATCGAAGGTTTGAGGAGAGGGTGGTTGAAGTTAAACTGCGGCAATTCGAAGTGCAAGGGATAGTCCACTTATAAAAGCGTCTTCCACTCGGTGGCCAATATGCCAGTCACCACATGTGCCGACACGGGCATCCTCCGTCCATAGGTAGGGTTGGCCAAGTGGCGTTAAGGTCTTTGCATATCGCCATCTGTGAACCACGCTGTGAGTTGGCTCAACCCTTATTCCCGTTAGCTCTGCAAAGGCCTTTATCAACTTAGCCTTTACTCTAGGGGGATCATCCTCTAAATGCTCTTTTGACCACTCAGGACCTGCTTGAATAGTCCATCTTTCAATATGACCTTTACCTGGCTTTGACGATTCCCTGGCCAACCATGATATGCGGTGGTGAGTGCTTTTAGCGACGTTCCACTGCGGCCCAATGTGCGGGATCCCCGGTTGGCTGGCCTGTGGGTAACCAACCATCAAAGTCCAACAAGGGGCAGTGACCACCAAATCAATTTGATGTTTAATTGCTTGAAGACTTGATACCAAATCGGGATGAATTAATTTTTGAAGCATTGAGTGCTCAATTAAAGCACGACACTGGGGGTTAGGGATAGCAAAAACGATGCTATCAAATCCAGGGATAGCAACAATTTTTTCACCCTTTTGAACATGAAGTGTCCAGGTCATCGACTTTGCACTGTTTGGATTCGCTTCTGAGTGGACTGATTCCAGTTGCAGCACTTGAGAGTGGTAGTGAACCAGGCCTTGATCCTCTAAAGGTTTGATCCAGTGTTGCACAAGTGAGCTCATTCCGGGGACGGCCACAAAGTGTTTCTCTCTTGCTGGAAGAGGTGCTTCAATGACTCGACCCAGCTCATCCAAAACTCTAACAGCGTTCGTGCTCCAGGGCCTGCAGATCTCAGAGGTGCCGGGTACTTCGTTGATTGCCTGCGCAAATCTTGGATCCCTAATGGTGAAATATTGAACGCCGTGATCAAAACTTCCATAAGAGGATTCACGAGTAGCCATACGGCCGCCAGCACTTCGGCTTTTCTCAAAAATTTGCACTGCAAACCCCGCCTTTTCAAGCGTTCTTGCTGCGCTAACTCCGGCCATTCCTGCGCCAATGATTGCTATATTTTTCATAGGTCTAATTTACACCTTTTATGTGTTTTCGCAAAGGGTGACAAAGCAAAGATTTGCGAGTTAGTTCATTATTCAATTGATCCAACCACCACTGCATAGCTTTGCCCAAAGGTTGCTTGCGCACCTTGCTTGGGGAGGACTGCACTCTCCAAGCATAATTAAATTGAGCAGGTTGAAGATGACGTTCTACTTTGCACGCTACAAGTCTACCCGTTTCAAGGTAAGGACGGACGACGGGTTCGGGTAAAAATCCAGCTCCAAATCCCCTAATTTGCACTTCAATTTTAGTTTGTAAAGAAGGTACTGTAAAAACATCTTGACCGCTCAAGAGGTTAAAACTTTGGGCAGGGGCGCTTTGAGCTGTGTCAGCAATTGCAACGGCTCTGTGCTTCTTTATCAGATCATCAGACAAAACCCCCGTCATACAAGCCAAAGGGTGGTGTGGTGCAACAGCAAATACAAAGTCAACCTGCCCCAGGGGGAGAGTTTGAATATGAGTGTCAACGCCCTTGTAACCAATTACACCGAGTGCCAAATCTGCCCGTCCCTTAGTCAAGGCCTCTAAGGTACCGTTAAGAGTTTCCTCCTTTAATTTAAGCTTGGTAGGAGGTGAATGAGATAGAAACTCCTCGCAAAGCTCCAGTATGGTGAGACGATCAATAATGCTATCTACCGCTATCGTGAATTCACTCTCCCATCCAGTTGCAATCCGTTTGACCCTGTTGGCTACAGCATCAATGTCATCTAATATTCTGGCCCCTTCTTTTAGTAACTCCGTACCAGCACCCGTTAATTGAGCCTGTCTTGAATTCCTATCAAATAGAAGCACGTCAAGTGCCTCCTCAATTTGCCTTACTCTGTAGGTGAGGGCGCTTGGTACCAAACCTAATTCCCTCGCTGCAGATGCGAAGCTACCCAGTTCACCAACCGTTTTAAGCATGTAAAGGGCCTCTGGCGTTAGAACATCCCTGGAATTATTCATTTTAAAAGGCCTAATCATTCAAATAATTTGAATGATGCCATCAAATCAGTTGGATGAAAAGGGGGGGTAGCCCAACTTACACTTTGTATTCATCAATTGCGATGGAAATCATTAAAGGACGCCAAAAATGATACATCTTAGAAAGTCTGAGTCTAGGGGACACGCCGATCACGGGTGGCTGTTGTCTAAGCATAGCTTTTCATTTGCCAGTTATTACGATCCAAACTTTATGGGTTGGGGTAACTTGCGGGTCATCAATGAGGATCAAATACTCCCGGGCAAAGGCTTTGGAACACACGGCCACCGAGATATGGAGATTATTAGTTACGTTTTGTCTGGAGAGTTAGCGCACAAGGATGACATGGGAAATGTCAAGGGAATACCTCCTGGCGATATACAAAGGATGAGTGCGGGTACGGGAGTCATGCACAGCGAGTTTAATCACGCCCCAAATAGTACAACTCATTTTTTTCAGATTTGGATTCAGCCCAATGTGGTTGGAATACCTCCAAGCTATGAGCAGAAGACTGTTTCTAAACAGTCTAAAAACGGTCAACTTGAGTTGATTGCAGGGCCCGTAGGTGGGGCAAATGCAGTCAAAGTGCACGCTGATGCCAAAATGTATGTTGGTGAATTCAAATCAGGACAAAATGCGCAACTCAATCTTGATCCTAATAGAAAAGCCTATGTCCACCTCATCAAAGGTCAACTTAGCGTGAATGGTTTAAATTTGAATGCAGGGGACGCGTTGCTTTTCGAGCAAGAGAGTCAAATATCAATGGATCATGCACAAGATGCAGAAGTTCTAGTCTTTGACTTATGCGCCTAGTTTTTTGGTTATTGGTAATTTGTTTGTTTCATTAAAGGAGTATTTAAATGGCTAAAGTAGTTGTTGTTTATCATTCAGGATACGGACATACTGAGCGTATGGCTGACTTTGTTGCGCAAGGGGCTGGGGCCCAAAAAATTGCTATCGATGCAGAAGGCAACGTAACTGAGCAAGATTGGGTTGCCATAAATGCAGCTGATGCAATCATTTTTGGCTCACCAACCTATATGGGTATGGCTTCCTGGCAATTCAAAAAATTTGCTGATGCATCCTCTAAACAATGGTACTCAAGCGCATGGAAAAACAAAGTAGCGGGTGGGTTCACTATTTCTGCAAGTCCCAGCGGCGATAAGCTCTCCACCATCCAATACTTCATGACTCTTGCCATGCAACAAGCCATGATATGGGTTGGACAACCCAGTATGAATGATGGCAATATCAATCGTCTTGGCTCAAATTCGGGAGCCATGGCTCAGGTAGGCCCAACAAGCCCAGCCTCTGAAATCCCACAGGGTGATTTGGACACAGCTAAGGCTTACGGGGCTCGAATCGCAGAAGTCGCTGCAAAACTAGCAGGAAAATAAAAAACAGTCATTACGTAGGGCATGCGTTAGTGTATTGCTTAGTGCATGACTTACGTAAAACTAATCGGGGGTGAGCTGCAAGAGCTCACCCTATTTTTTTGGGCTAAAAAAGATTAAACTTGAATACCGCAGAGCTTAGCAATTGTTATTTGCTCTGAATCTAAAATCCGAAAAAAAATATGAACTTTAATTCTGATGAGCTTTTACATGCAGCCGTTCTTAGAGAGATGGAGCGAGGGGAGAGACGAGACGGCCTGTGGGCTCAAGCCTTGTCATCATCTCAAATGGACAAGAACAAAGCTACTGCGAAATACATTGAACTGCGTGTTCAGTCGATGAAAGACGATATGAAAAAATTCATCAAAGGTAATATTAAAATTTAAGCTGAGTAACCATCAACTATGATTAAGTTGCCAGTTGAATTATTTGTACGGTGATGAACAATTGATTGGTATTCATCGCTGTAGTACCAAGCCTCAGCTACTTCCCTGCTCTGAAACTCCAGCACCACATTGCGGCCCTCCTGACCCGCTCCCTCAATTTGAGTTGCCTTGCCCCCGCGAACTAAGTAAGTTCCACCAAAGTCTGCAATAGTCTTGGGCACTAATTTTTGATAGTGAGCATATCCCTCTGGGTTCGTTACAGTAATTTGTCCAATTATGTATGCCTTTGTCATGAGTTCTCCAGATAATTAACTGAAATTCTTAACATACTCTGGTATGTGCATGGGCTTAATTTAGTTCAAAAAAAAGCCTACTGAATTTCAATCAGCAGGCTTTAATTTTGAGGGATGAAGTCTTATTTCTTCAGTGGTTTGCCACCACTCTTCAAGCACTCTTCCATTGAGTTGAAAGGAGTAAAGTTCTTTGTTTGCTTGTAGCTTGGGCTGGTTTTGTCGTGGCAAATGCTACTCGCGGTAGCTTTTTTGACTGCTGGATCAGCACTTGCTGCTGGGGCAGTGGCAGCAGCAGGGGCGCCTGCAGGGGCTGGCGCTGGCGCAGTAGCAGCTGGCGTTGCCGGTGCACCAGCAGCCATCGTCGGTGCTGCAGCAGGCTTGGGAGCGGGTGCAGGTGCAGGATCAGCCGCAAAGGCCTCAAATGCAAATGAACTTAAACAAACTAAAACTGAATAAATTGCAATTTTTGTCTTCATTGAAAAACTCCTTGATTAAATAAAAAAACAACTAACAAACTCTTTCACCACCGTTTATGCCAACCTCGCTCTGGATGACGCCATCCCCAACCGTATCTGGGATGATATTCCCAAACCCATCCAATTCCAGGTGCAGGATAGTAAGGTGAAACGTATACCACGCCTGGTAAAACCACGGGGGGTAAAGGTTGCACTACTGCTGGCTGGGGCGTGGAGGGGGGCGGACTCACAATTTGCTCAGCTAAAGTCGGCGCTTGTTGGATTGGACTGATTTGTGGGACAGACTGCACCCCGGATTGAACTTGAAGCGGTACCTGTGGATAGTTCTGAGTGGGCGCAGGCAATGGAATCACTTGCTGAGCAAAGACGCAAGAACCAACCAAAGTGCTAAAAAATAAGACAATACAGCCCCAAATAGAAAAACAAAAAATATTGATGATTTTAGTCAAAAGTTTGGAAGTACGCGGACGAGTTTAGGTGCGTTGCACTCTTCGAGCAGATTTTTCAACATAACGACTACCCCTAAAGTTATGAATACAAAGCGTCTCATGAGGACCGAGTCTCAGTATATTCCT
>CAIWAO010000087.1 GCA_903910745.1 uncultured Burkholderiales bacterium | reverse complement strand
TAACTACTATATTATTGCAGGGCCCCCAACGCGGTTCGAGTCGAACCTGACAAGAATATCGGAGCTTTTGTCGAGAAGGGCCTCAAAGGCGGGAAATTCGTTGCTAAGCATGTTATTGATAAGTCAGAGAAAGCAGCCTTCTCTTCTGAGGTATGAAAAGGATTGCCAGAAATCTCATTCCTCACCCTCTTAAAATACACAATATTAGATTGGCCAAACTGGACATCCAAAAATGGTGACAATTTCTGCATCGGAGTTTTTTCCGGAGGATCACGGCGGCGGAACAAGCCGTAAAGCCAAAGACGCCGAGCTGGTCGCTAAGTACTTGAAAAAGAAAAACTTGCAAACCGCACTCGCGAAGGCAAATAAAAGCAACTAAATCTTGCGAGCAATAATGATTTTGTTTTTGAAATTTTTTTGGAAGTGAGTTACGTTGTCCTTGTAAGTATAGAGATCATTGCAAATAGGTGAATGTTTAAAAGGTATTGGTAAATTTAATTCAACTGCATGTTTTTAGGAGATATTGATGACTAGAAGAAAATTTATTGCTGCAACTTCTCTTGCTGCATTAGGAACCAGTGGGACTCAAGTGTTAGCTCAATCAGGTAGCTTACCCGAAGTTCATTGGCGAATTGCGTCTAGTTATCCCAAAACACTTTTTACGATCTACGGCGCTATGGAGCAAATGGCTAAAAGAGTGGCTGAACTCACTTCGGGGAAATTCACAATCTCTTTGCACTCTGCTGGAGAGCTGATGCCTGCTCTCCAAGTTGTTGACGCAGTGCAGGGAGGAACGGTTGAAGCCGCTCATACTGCAAGCTACTTCTTTATTGGGAAAGATCCAGCATTTGGATTTGCTACAGCGCTTCCCTTTGGTCTTAATTCCAGAGGTCAAAATGCCTGGATTTATGAGGGGGGAGGAGAGAAAATCCTTGCTGATTTTTATGATACCTACGGAATGGTTCATTTGCCAGTTGGGAACACGGGTACACAAATGGCTGGCTGGTACAGGAAAGAGATTACTGGGGTTGAGGACTTAAAGGGCCTTAAATTCAGAGTGGGGGGGCTTGCCGGAATGGTACTCTCTAAGTTGGGCGTCATTCCTCAACAAATTGCAGCAGGGGACGTATACCCGGCACTCGAAAAAGGCACTATTGATGCTGCAGAGTTTGTGGGCCCTGCTGATGATGAAAGACTTGGTCTTCATAAGGTTGCAAAATATTACTACTACCCCGGGTGGTGGGAAGGAACTGCACATTTATCTTTGTTTATAAACAAGTCAGTTTGGAGCAATTTACCCCCGCTATATCAATCAGTCCTTCGAATTGCTGCACTTGAAGCGACAGAATGGTCAATGGCTAAGTACGATATATCTAACCCACCCGCCCTCAGAAGGTTGGTAGCTAACGGAGCTCAACTAAGGCCTTTTCCCAAATCTGTTACCCAGGCTTCATTTAAAGCAGCAGAGGAGCTCTATCAAGAACTCTCAGCTAAAAGCCCTGCATTCAAGAAGATATATACCGAATGGGTTAAATTTAGAAACGAACAAGTTATGTGGCAACAGTTCTGTGATTTGCCTTTCGATAACTTAATGGCAAATATTTTGAAAACGAAATAAATATTCAAATCAATCAAATCTCTAGGGGCTCAGAAAAGTATCTGCCCGATAAGCTTGCTCATGAGACGCGGGATTTGAGGGGATGTTTGAGTGATCATCAAAAATTACTCATTTGCAAAAGACGTTATTTTCAAGAAAAAATTAAGGAAATCTTATGAGTTTGACTCAAACTTCTTTCAACCAAAGTGTCCAAGTCATCAAACTTGCCTATCCCCCAGTTAATGGTTTGGGACTCGCCCTAAGAAGATCTATATTAAAGGATGTTCAAGAAGCAATTGAAAATCCCTTAGTTAAAGCGATTGTTTTAACAGGCGCTGAAGCCGTATTTAGTGGAGGGGCAGATATAAAAGAGTTTGGGCGTCCTGAATCAATGACCGAGCCCATACTCACAACAGTCATTGATTTTCTTGAGCACTCTCCCAAACCCATCATCGCAGCTATCCAAGGTGCCTGCATGGGAGGCGGTTTTGAGCTTGCAATGGGATGTCACTACAGAATTGCTCATAAGGACGCATTGTTCTCACTACCAGAAGTTAAATTAGGACTTTTGCCAGGAGCAGGTGGCACACAAAAACTACCCAGGATGATTGGACTCGAGAAAGCGTTTAACTTCATCACAAGCGGAGAGAGTGTGAAAGCATCTGTGATGCACGACTGGAAAGTCGTTGAACAACTTTGTACAGAAGAACTAGATAAATTCTCCCAATATGCTATTAAGTTTGCTGAGCAAGTGATCGCCCTAAATAAACCACTACCCCGTATTCGTGATTTGAGTGTGGATTATCCAAACTATCAAGCCTTCCTTGATTTTGCAAAAAACACAGTTAAAACAGTTGCGCCAAATTATCCTGCACCGCAGGCAATTGTTGAATGCATGAGCGCAGCTTGCTCATTGCCGTTTATTCAGGGTATGGCATTTGAGCGTGCGCGGTTTATTGAGCTCATGGGCACACCTGAATCTAAGGCCATGCGGTATGCCTTTACAGCTGAGAGGGCTTGTAGCAAGATACCTGATATAGGAGAGGACACCCAGCTCAGAGAAATACATCAACTCGGTGTGATTGGATCGGGCACCATGGGTGGTGGTATTGCGATGAATTTCTTAAATGCAGGAATTCAAGTCAAAATGCTTGATACCTCCCAAGAAGCCCTTGATAGAGGAGTTGCCACGATTCGTAAAAATTATGAAAACAGCTTGGCCAAGGGGAAACTCTCTAAAGAGCAATATGACAAAAGGATGGCTTTGCTCAGCACCACACTAGACTTTAAAGAGTTGAGTCAGGTGGACATGGTTATTGAGGCTGTGTTTGAGGAAATGTCAGTTAAGGAGTCTGTTTTTAAAGAACTTGATGCAGTCCTAAAGCCTGGTGCGATTTTGGCAACCAATACATCAACTCTTGATGTTGACAAAATTGCTTCATTTACCAAGCGGCCCTCTGACGTGATTGGTACACATTTCTTTAGTCCAGCAAACGTGATGAAGCTTCTAGAAGTTGTAAGGGGTAAACAGACTTCTAAGTCCGTTTTAGCAACCGTTATGAAGCTTGGAAAGAAAATCAAGAAAACTGCCGTAGTCTCTGGCGTTTGTGATGGGTTTATTGGAAACAGAATGCTTGAGCATTATGTTCGTATGGCGGTTCAATTGGTCGAACAAGGTGCTACCCCGCAACAAGTGGACCAAGCCTTAGAGAAGTGGGGCATGGTGATGGGGCCCTTTAGGATGAGTGACCTTGCGGGTAACGACATAGGTTGGGCCATTCGCAAGCGCCGCTACGTTGAGAAACCCAATGTTATTTACTCCAAACTTGCAGATGATATTTGTGAGGCGGGTAGATATGGTCAAAAAACGGGAAAAGGATGGTATCGCTATGAGGCTGGTCAAAGAAAGGCACTACCAGACCCAGAGGTGCAAGGCATCATAGAGAAGTTTAGGGAGAAAAATAAGATTAAAGCTCACCGTATCACTGACCAAGAGATCATTGAGCGAACGATATACGCATTAATTAACGAAGGTGCTCGCATACTTGAAGAAGGTATAGCCATGAGAGCTTCAGACATCGATATGGTCTACTTGACGGGGTATGGTTTCCCTGTTTTTAGGGGGGGACCTATGAAGTATGCTGATCAAGTTGGATTATTTAACATTGCAAATGTGATGAAGAATTTGCAGACTAAATCACAAGATGAATTTTGGGCCCCTGCGCCGCTCATTTTGCAGTCCATTGAAAGTGGCAAGTCTTTAACTTAAATGGTTATTGATGAAGATTTAAAAATATCAATGAATATTTGCTCGAACTTAGGAGTATGCGATGACTGAAGCTGTGATTGTTAGTACTGCACGCACTGCGCTTGCAAAGTCTTGGAAGGGTGCTTTTAATATGACCCACGGGGCGAGTTTGGGTGGACACGCTGTCCAAGCCGCCGTTCAAAGAGCGGGTATCGATCCTGCCGAGGTGGAAGATGTCATGATGGGCTGTGCAACACCAGAGGGCGCAACCGGTGCTAATATTGCAAGACAGATTGCTCTACAAGCAGGCCTGCCAATCACTGCCGCAGGAGTTACGATCAACCGCTTTTGCTCCTCCGGTCTTCAAGCCATAGCAATGGCGGCGCAGCGTGTCATTGTGGACCAAGTGCCTGTTTTGGTGGCAGGCGGGGTGGAGTCCATTTCGTGTGTCCAACAAAATATGAATCAACACATGTTAAGAGATCCGGAGCTGATGAAAAATAAGCCTGAGATTTATTGGAACATGTTGCAAACTGCGGAGCAAGTTGCAAAGAGATACAACATCAGCAAGACTCTACAAGATGAGTATGGGGTTAGGAGTCAACAGCGGGCCGCTAAAGCTCAAGCTGCAGGGCTGTTTAAAGAAGAGATTGTCCCCATGAATGTTCGCATGGGTGCAGTCGACCTTGCCACCAGAAGCATCATGACCAAGGAAGTCCGTATTGACCAAGATGAAGGCATAAGAGCAGACACCACAATTGAGGGCGTATCTAAAATTCGCTCTGCCGTTCCTGGCGGCGTCATTACTGCAGGTAATGCAAGTCAATTCTCAGACGGTGCTAGTGCAGTGGTTGTGATGAATGGTAAATTGGCTGAAAAACGAGGTCTCCAACCCATAGGTATTTTTAGGGGGTTCGCAGTCGCAGGGTGTGAACCAGATGAGATGGGGATTGGTCCTGTGTTTGCTATTCCAAGGCTTTTGGAGCGCAATGGACTCAAGGTCTCTGATATTGATTTGTGGGAACTAAATGAAGCTTTTGCAGTGCAGGTAATTTATTGCAGAGATAAATTAGGCATACCAGATGAACTGCTGAATGTAAACGGCGGTGCAATCGCTGTTGGGCATCCATACGGTGTATCAGGAGCCAGGTTGGTTGGGCACGCATTGATTGAGGGCAAGAGAAGAGGTGCAAAGCATGTAGTGGTCACCATGTGCATTGGGGGAGGGCAAGGCGCGGCAGGACTCTTTGAGGTCTGCTAACACCCTAGAGCGATAGTTAATTAATGCGCAATGTGTAACGTAATGTATAACGCAATGTATAACGGGCAGGGGAATTACAAATGAGTGTCAAGCAATTATTTGATCTATCTGGTAAAAAAGCCTTAATCACAGGGGGCTCACGCGGTCTTGGATTTCAGATTGCTCAGGCCTTAGGCGAGATGGGCGCTGAATTAGTATTGGTATCAAGAAAGGAGGCAGAATTACTCAGTGCCTGCAAAGAACTAAGTTCAAGCGGCGTGAAGGCCCATTCCTTTGCGGCTGATTTACAAGACGAAGCAGAGATTCACCGTGTAGCTAAAAGTGCTGTTGATGCCCTTGGTGTGGTTGATATTTTGGTCAACAATGCAGGAGCAACCTGGGGCGCTCCTGCTGAGGACTATCCCTCCAGCGCTTGGCACAAACTCATGAATTTGAATATCAATGCGATGTTTTTTATGAGCCAAGCGATTGGTAAGTTGTCCATGATTCCTAGACGTCAAGGCAAAATTATCAACATTGCCTCTGTTGCTGGACTTAGGGGTAACTCCGATCACATGCAAACCATTGGATACAACACATCCAAAGGCGCAGCAGTCAACCACACCAGAGCTTTAGCCGCTGAGTGGGGCAAGTACAACATCAATGTCAACACTATTTGTCCAGGCTTTTTCCTCTCCAAGATGACCCAAGGTTTGCTCTCCCAGCATGAGGGAACTGTGATCAGCAAAACTCCTCTTGGAAGAATTGGAGGAGATGAGGATTTAAAGGGCGCTGCAGTCTTTCTTGCAAGTGAGGCATCTCGTCATATTACGGGTCAATACTTGGCAGTAGACGGCGGCTCTACCATTTGCTAAAAACCAGTCATTTAAATTTAAATTCTCAACATGAATCAACAAATTATTGTTAAGCAGTTTCCCAAGGGTTGGGTTAAAGAGACTGACTTTGAGTTAGTTCAGGCTCCTGTCCCCTCAATCAAAGATAACCAGGTTCTGATACATAACCAATGGTTATCTTTGGATCCCTATATGAGAGGGCGATTGATGCCTGGCAAGTCCTATGCTGCAAGCGCTGAGGTCGGTGCAGTGATGGTGGGACAAGCCGCTGGGGTGGTGATCGAATCTAACTCAAAAGAATTTAAGGTCGGTGAGCATGTTTTAAGCTATTCTGGTTGGCAAAGTCATCACGTAGCTAATTCTGAATTAGTAAAGAAGATAGATGTTTCAGGTGTTCCTGCAAGCGCGTACTTGGGTGTCCTAGGGATGCCCGGCGTTACAGCGTGGACCGGACTGATGGGCATTTGTGAGCCCAAACCAAATGAGACAGTATTGGTTGACGCAGCAACGGGTGCTGTAGGTTCGGTGGTTGGGCAGCTTGCAAAGAGTTTGGGATGTCACGTGGTGGGCGTAGCAGGTGGCAAAACCAAGTGCGATTACGCAGTTAAAGAGTTAGGTTTTGATGCTTGTATAGACCACAGCAGTTCAGATTTTAAGGACGCTCTTAAGCTTGCTGTACCCAGTGGTATTGACTGTGTCTTTGAAAACGTGGGTGGAGCAATTTTTGAACACGTAATGTCGCTTATGAACCCGTTCTCAAGAATCGCACTTTGTGGCCTGGTCTCAGAGTACAACGCACAGCCCTACGGTAATCAGCAAATCAGATCAATCTTGGTGAATAGAATAAAACTACAAGGCTTCATCGTTACTGATAAACCAGATACTTGGCCGTCCATCATCGACTCACTCAAGGAGAAAGTCCTGTCTGGGCATTTAAAGTACAAAGAAACCATTGCTCACGGTATTGCCAATACTCCGAAGGCTTTTATCGGTATGCTCAAAGGAGAGAATTTTGGCAAACAATTGGTGAAATTAGATTGATGATTCTTAATTGTCATCAAAAGCGTTTAAATGATTGACATGGAGGATTAATTTATGTCACAACGTCACAGCGCATTTTGGCCACATAAATTACCTAAACAATTGAGCTTGCCGAAGACATCCCTGTCCTATAACGTTGAGGTCAGTGCAACCCGTTACCCTGACAAAACCTTTATCCGCTATTACGACACTGAGATTACTTTCGCTCAGTTTAGGCAAGAAACTTTAGATTTGGCAGGGTACTTACAGCACAAGTGTGGAGTTAAAAAGGGGGATAGGGTACTGCTTTATATGCAAAACTGTCCCCAGTTCATAATTAGTTATTACGGCATTTTGAGAGCCAATGCGGTTGTTGTACCCATCAACCCAATGAATCTTGCCAATGAATTAGAGCATTACATCACTGACAGTGGGGCAAGTACTTTGATACTTTCTCAAGAACTCTTTGATAATGTGAAACCGCATATACAGCATGAGAATGATCAATTAAAGCATGTGATTGTTAGTTGCTATAAGGACTATCTCAGAGTTCACACTGATCTAAAAATCCCAGACATTTTAAATAAGCCTAAAGAGTCTCTTGAACACCCAAAGACGATACTTTGGAGCGATGCTTTGAATTTAAAGATAACACCTGGGCTAATCACAACTGGGCCTGAGGACCTTTGTGTCATGCCCTACACATCAGGCACTACTGGTAATCCGAAAGGGTGTATGCATACTCATGAGACCGTCATGTCCACCCTTTGCGCTTACGAGACTTGGTTTGCTACTAACGTCGAGGATACAAGGCTGGCTGTGCTACCTCTTTTTCACGTCACAGGTATGCAAAGTGGAATGAATGAGCCCCTTTATACAGGATCAACGATTGTTCTGTTATCCAGATGGGACCGAGACCTTGCAGCTCAGTGTATTGAGAGATATAAAATTTCCACCTTCGGTTGTATCCCAACGATGATCGTTGATTTCCTTGCAAATCCTAAAGTCTCTGATTACGACATATCTTCTTTAAAAAGAATGAACGGCGGCGGTACAGCGATGCCAGAGGCTATTGCTCAAAAGTTACTTGATTTAGGGATTACTTTTGTAGAGGGATATGGTCTCTCGGAGACCATTGCTCCCAGCCATCTTAACCCGCCTGAGCGAGCTAAAAAGCAGTGCCTAGGCATTCCAATATTTGGAGTTGAGTCTAGGGTTGTTGATCCTCTCACGCTTGAGGAGGTCGCTAATGGTGAGATTGGTGAAATCATTATCAGTGGTCCACAAGTCTTTAAAGGATATTGGAATAATCCACAAGCTAGCAGTGAGGCATTAATAGAGATTGGGGGTAGGATCTTTTTGAAAACCGGAGACTTGGCTAGGGAGGATGAGGACGGGTATTTCTTTATGGTGGACCGTCTAAAGCGAATGATCAATGCATCTGGTTTTAAGGTTTGGCCCGCTGAGGTGGAATTAATGCTTTACAAGCATCCTGCAATTCAAGAGGCATGCATCATCTCAAGCAAAGACGCTTATAGGGGAGAAACCGTTAAAGCTTTAGTGGTTTTAAGGCCAGAATTTAAGGGGCAGATAACTCAACAAGAAATAATGGATTGGGCGGCAGGGGAGATGGCTATATATAAGGCACCAAAGTTGGTAGAGTTTATAGATCATCTTCCTAAATCTGGATCAGGGAAAATTTTGTGGAGACAGTTGCAAATCCAGGAAAATCAAGCTAATTAGATTAGAAAAAAATAAGCATTTAGATCTTTTGAATCTTTTAAACTTAAAAATTACATTTGGAGATATTAAATATGAGAAGACGATCGCTTTTGAAATACACATTGGCCACTGGTGTGGCTGGTATAGGTCAAAATACTTTAGCAGATCAGTTGTTAGCGGGGCGCAATCTCAAATTTGTGGTGGGCTATCCTGCTGGAGGTGTTGCAGACTTTATAGCCCGCACGTGTACTGAGGGTTTAAATGGTTTAGTCGGTGCCTACACCACAGTTGAAAACAAACCTGGCGCCGCAGGCAATATTGCAATGGACACGGTCATCAAGGCAGGACCGGATGCAGGCGTATTTGGTGCGTTCAGTAACCTTCAAATTACTTTGAATCCGCTTGTTCCTCAGTTTGCTATGAAGAATGTCGACCCAATGCAAGATCTCATCCCAGTCGCTGCGATGGCGGATTTGATTTTAATGCTTTCTGTCAGCACGCAATTTGGTGTTAAGACGCTTGATCAGTTTCTAGCAAAAGCAAAAGAACTGGGCCCTAATGTAAAAATGGGATTGGCAGGCATAGGTACTCCCCATCATATGGCTGCTCTATTACTTCAAAAGAATGCTGGTCTGGATATGACTCTTGTTCCCTACAAAGGCGGTCCGCCCATGATCGCAGATGCAGCAGGTGGGCATTTAGACGCTGTTATAACGACTTTGCCTGTTGGAGGGCCAATGGTTCAAGCGGGTAAGATGAATTGGATTGCTGTTGTGCCACCAACAAGTATTCCAAGTTTGCCAGGTGTTCCTAATTTGTCGTCCGTACTTAAGGGTGAGAATATTCCAACAGGCAACACAGTATTTGCCCCTGCAGGCACCTCTCCTCGGGTGATTGCGGAGTTGTCTGATGCCATTCGTAAATTAATCACATCCCCCGCGGTTAATTCCAAGCTGAGAGCTAATGGATTGGAGCCCACAGATGTTGCCCGCTCAGAACTGCACTCTAGGTTAAAGGATGAGGCCGCTTACATGAAAGATTTCCTCTCCAAGGTTAAGATCGATTTCTCTACTTAATTCTTAAAGAGATCAAAGGACTTGGATATCTCAGATCTGTAACCGTACCCGTATACGGGTAAGATCTGTAATCCATTTTCAACTCTAATATTCAACTTACGACGTATTTTACTAACGTGGGTGTCTAAAGTTCGTGTATCCACTTGGGAGTTAAGGCCCCAAAGCTTATCGAGCAAATGTTTTCTTGAAAGTAATTTGCCACTGTTTTGGAAAAAATAACTTGCTAATTCAAACTCCTTTTGCGTGAGCTCTATAACTTGTTTACCATTTTTAATTTGCCTCAGCTTTTTGTCAATTTCATAGGCTCCAATGGATTGAGTTATGGGGTATCTGTTGCGCCTTGAGATGGACTCAATTCTCGCAATGAACTCTGAAAATTTTGCCGGCTTGACCACGTAGTCATCTGCTCCTGCTCGAAGGGTTTTAACGATATCTATTTCTGAGTCTATGGACGTTGCAAAAATGATTGGCAACTCCCAGCCCTTGGTAGCTCTAACCCACTCTAATACTTGTAGTCCATTGCTTTTAGGTAAAACCATATCAATGATCAGCAGATCAAAGTCTTGAGTAATTACGGCCTCTTTAAAAGCAGTTGCATAGCTGTAGCCTGTGACCTCGTGTTCTTCAGTTTTTAGCCAAGTCTTGTAAATTTCAATTTGAGTTAGATCATCTTCTAAAATTCCTACTTTCATTTAAAAGCCTCTTATTAAGCAATTTTGTAGCATTCTTGTTTAGCAACTTTGATGTCAGTTTTTGAAGCATGCAAATTAGAAGCTAGAGCATACTAATTTTGAATTTTTTTCAAGAATACAAAAGGTAAGATGAGAGAATAGTGAAAATTTACATTCTCTAAAAGCTGGATGGCCTAGAATTACCAAATATATTGCTTTTCAAATCAAGTGTAAAAACTTAAATATATTATGATTTGATAAAAATCTACAAAAATCGTTTTTTTAGATCTGATAGCCAAAGGCTTTGATGATTTCTTGCGCTTTATTAGATTTGAGAAATTTAAGGAACGCATGGGCTGCCGAGTTATCCTTGCCGCTAGAAAGTAAGACCGCATCTTGTTTAAGAGGTGAATGCAAAGTTTCAGGTACTATCCATGCAGAACCGGTTTTGAGGCGGTTTTCCATTATTACTTGGGACAATGCAACAAAGCCTAATGCAGTGGACTGGGTATCCACAAACAAAAATGTTTGGCCAATATTTTCCCCCCATACAGCCTTTTGGGTTACTTGTTTGTCAATTCCAAGTTTGGTTAAGGTCTGGATGGCAGCAAAACCGTAGGGTGCTAGTTTAGGGTCCGCAATTGCGATTCGATCGAAGGTCCCATTTCTCAATACTTCACCCTTATCGTCAACAATTCCCTTTTTCTTACTCCAAAGTACCAGTCTCCCTGTCGCGTATGTGAATCTTGTACCCAACACAGTATCGCCTTCTTTGTCTAATCTAGCCGGTGTTTCATCATCGGCAGATAACAGGACTTGAAATGGTGCCCCGTATTTGATTTGCGTGTAGAACTTTCCGCTAGAACCGATGGAGATGACTGCTTTGTGCCCGGTATCTTGCTGGAAAGCGATAGCGATTTGCTCTGCTGGGGCAGCAAAATTAGCAGCTACAGCGACATTAACTTCACCTGCTTTGGAGACGCTTGACAGAATAAAAGTTAAAAGGCATAAAATTTTTACAATAGTTTTCATTTCAAAAGCAAATCCGTAACTACGAGTAAGTATACTTTTACCCAAATTGTCAGGGAAATCATTCGCAGTGATGGGGTATTCTGCGTAGATAATACCTTTTTTTAAACTTAATCTAGGAGCCAGTCGATGCGGATGAACAAAGTTAAACAAATTTGGAGGGAGGGTAAACCTGCTGTAGGAGCTTGGTTATCAATTCCAAGTGGTTTCTCCGCTGAAGTGATGGCGCACACGGGAGTGGATTGGCTTTGTATAGATATGCAACACGGTTGCATAGACTACTCTGACGTGGTACCCATGTTAACTGCTGTCTCTACCACATCCGTGACCCCATTTGTTCGTGTGCCATGGAATGAGCCTTCCATGATAATGAAAGTTTTAGATGCAGGTGCATACGGCGTTATAGTGCCGATGGTCAGCAACAGGGAGGAGGCTGAAAAAGCTGTTGCAGCCTGTAGATATCCACCAACTGGTATTCGAAGCAATGGTCCAAACCGGGCTCTTCTTTACAGTGGAGCAGATTATCAAAAGCATTCTGATAAAGAAATGGCTTGTATCGTCATGATTGAGACAATAGAGGGTATCGAGAAAATGGAGGAAATTATCTCCACTCCCGGAGTTGATGCTGCTTACATCGGCCCAACCGACCTTGCCCTTTCCTTAGGACTAGCACCTGTGATGGACAACGAAGATCCTAAACACGTAGCGACTGTTACCAAGATCTTAGAGACCTGTAAAAAACACAACGTCATAGCAGGCATACACACAGCTAGTGCAAAGTTTACTCAGCGCTTTATAGATCAAGGATTTCAGATGGTAATGCTGGTGACTGATCGCTCAGCGATGTCTAATTTTGTTAAAGCCGAGGCATCCAAATTAACAGGTTGGACCCCTCAATCTGCTCAAAGTTCACAAAACTCAGGCGGCGGATACTAGGAAATCAAAAAGGGGATGCAAGTCATATTTGCCTTACATCCCCAGTCTAAATAATTAGATTAATTTAAGCGACCAGACTTATTTGCCCGCCATTGTTGGGTAATCCGTATACCCTTTAGCATCCCCTGTGTAAAAGGTAGACATATCTGGCTCATTTAGTTTATGAACTGATTGCATTCTCTCAACTAAGTCGGGGTTGGAAATAAAAGGTCTACCAAAACCGATCAAATCAGCACTGTTGTGGGTTAATGCGCTTTCAGCAGTGTCTTTATCAAACCCTCCTGCAAGAATAAATGGGCCATTGAAGGCTTTACGTAATTTTTCTTTGAATTCTGTTGGTATTGCAGGAGCGCCCATAGCAGAATGGTCCAGTACGTGAAGATAAAGCAAACCAAGTTCAGAGACTTTATGGGCCAATGCTAAAAATTGTTCTTCAACTTCTGGGAAAGTGCCCGTGTTGTTGAACGCACCGTATGGAGATATCCTAATACCTGTTTTCTCGGCACCAATTGCTTTGACGACGGATTCGATCAATTGGAAGGCAAACTTATTTCTTCCCTCAATAGAGCCGCCATATGAATCCGTTCTCGTATTGACATTGGCATTCAGGAATTGCTCAATCAAATATCCGTTGGCCGCGTGAATCTCAACTCCGTCAAACCCTGCTGCAAGTGCATTTTTTGCGGCTTCTGTGTACTCTTTAACTGCTTGATCAATATCTGCCTGTGTCATTTCACGAGGAGAGCTATGGGGTTGCATACCCAGTGAATCTGAGTACATCTCACCAGGGCAAACTTCTGAGGTTGGACCAACGACCTCAGCTCCCTGAGGTAAGTTGGAGATATGCGTAACCCGTCCAGTATGCATCAATTGAATGATGATTTTTGAGCCTTTTGCATGAACTGCATCTGTGATGAGTTTCCATCCATTGATTTGATCTTCGTTGAAGATTCCTGGGATTCTTGCATAGCCCAATCCATTGGGTGAGGGGGAGGTGCCCTCGGTGATGATCATCCCAGCGCCTGCCCTTTGGCTGTAGTACTCAACCATTAGGGCGTTGGGAGTATTTGACTTAACGGCTCTGCTGCGAGTCATAGGTGACATAACGACACGGTTTTTCAGTTTGAGCGATCGCGCAGTATAAGAATCAAAAAGCATGGTGTTCCTTGTATATGTTGAATAAATTTTGGTTGCTCCAAAACTTAAGAAAACAAAATTTCCTTAACTTCATATGGGTACCATTTCTGGTATTTAAAGTGCAAAAGTCAAAATAAAAAAGTTTGAAGCGCAATATCTAGTTTGATTTTGTAGGAATTACAAGTTTTTTAGAGTAAATAGATATGAAAATGAATTTGTGGAATTAAGCACGAAAATTCTGGGCAAAACAAAAACCTTAATTTACCTAATTATTCAGGTTGAATCCCTGCATTTTTAATGATTTGACCCCATTTAAGTGATTCAGCAGCTTGGAATTGAGCCAACCCATCGGGACCTAGCAGCACCAATTCGCCCCCCGTTGCGCTGTGGTAGCCACCAACTGACTTAGAGTTACTGACCTTAACGAGGATGTCGTGTAATTTCTTTTGCACCGCAGTGGGCGCACCAGCGGGTAAGTATGCGGCGGTCCAAAACGACATGTCATAGCCCTTTATTCCCGCCTCCTCGACAGTGGGTATTCCTGGCAAAGTTGCTATATGTTTGGTCCCACTGATGGCTATTGCTCGCAGTTTCTCAGACTTGATTTGAGGTACGCCTGTTGGCGCGTCAATAAACATAAAATCAAAGTGTCCCCCAATTAAATCAGTTAAAGCTAATGGATTGCTTTTATAAGGAATGTTATTGATTTCGATTCCAGTCATTTGTCTTAGCAACTCCCCCGCGAGGCGGCTCGATGAGCTTCCGCTACCAAAATTGATTTGCCCAGGTCTGCGCTTAGCTTCTTGAATAAGCTCAGACACAGATTTAATGTTCGAGTTATTATTTACAACAAGTGCCATATACCCCTTACCGAGAAGGGCTACAGGTGTAAAGTCTTTCACAGGGTCATAGGGGATTTTCTTGAACAAGTGTTCGTTTGCGGCGTGAGTCGTATTGGTCGTGATTAATACCGTGTATCCATCGGGTGCTGCCTTGGCTACGAACTGCGCTGCAATAAACCCATTTGCACCTGGCTTGTCATCTACGATGACGTTGATGTTGAATTGAGAGGTTATTTCTTGGGCAAGGCTTCTTGCAAGGGTATCAGTTCCACTGCCGGGTGAGAAAGGTACTACAAATAAAAGAGGTTTGGATGGGTAGTCTGCGTTTTGAGCGGATGAGAACAGACAAAAAGTCGTTAGAGCAACGATTTGAATAAACTTTAGGTAAATGTGAGTTTTGGTGTTCATGGTTTAAATGATTGATTCTCAGTTAAGTAAATCGTTATCAGCGCCTAGTCTTGGAGCAGTAGTTTTAATATGAGGCCTTTGACCATTGAAAGACAGTGGTAAGGCTGTCAAAGTAAAGTCCTCTCCCGGTACATGTTGAAACATCTCAAGAGCAAGAACTTGTTCCTCTCTTACAACCTCTGGAATTGCCAAAATCGCAGAGCAGGGGATGCCCGCTAATTCGAACTCTCGTAACCACTCATCACGATTTCTTTGTTTAAGTATTGGGATCAACTCTGCCAGTAAAACTTCCTTGTTTGTAAGGCGTGCCCTGTTTGTTATAAATCTATCATCCTTAGACCAATTGCTTTTGTTAAGTAGGGTGCAAAGCTTTTGAAACAATCGATCATTCCCGCAGCAAATCAAAATTGGACCGTCCATGGTATCAAAGGCCTCATAAGGCACAAAGCTTGGATGTCCCGAGGCGTGTTTAACGGGCAATTGATTTAGGTTTAAATAAGCATCATTTTTTTGACCATTCCAAGCAAGGGCAGTCTCTAGCAATGATGTGTTTACGATTCCGCCGCGCCCACTAGTTGCGCGTTGTGTCAGCATCGATAAGGCACCAATCACAACCCACATGCCACTACCCTGGTCGCAGACAGAGGCGCCCATTCGAGTGGGCGGGTCATTTGGACCACCGTTTGTACTGGATAATCCGCTGTATGCTTGAACCAAAGGCTCATAACCTGGCTTTTTACTCATAGGGCCGGTATGCCCAAACGCAGAGATCTCACAGTAAATGAGCCTTGGATGTTTTGTTGTAAGAGTTTCACCGTCTAAACCTAAATCCTTTGTAACTCCTGGGCGAAGGTTGTGAATGAGGATGTCTGCATCACAAATGAGTCGATCAAGTTTTTCTACTTCTAAAGGGTCTTTTAAGTTAAGTGCAATTGATTTTTTGTTTCTATTGAAAATATGGAAATTAAGTGCATCTCCCTGCCTGAAAGCTGGCCCCATCGTTCTTGCATCATCTCCTGTGCCGGAACGTTCAATTTTGATAACCTCCGCCCCAAGATCTGCAAAAATAGATCCCGCAAAGGGTGCAGAGAGTACTTGACCTAGCTCGATCACTTTAACTCCCTTAAGTGGGCAGGACTGATTACTTGATACAAGCGAGGTAGGCATAGGAATCATCTTAAGGTGTCCGTTTTTCGTGTTTAGAATATATTTACACGTTAATCATTGTCCCCTGAAATGAGGGCAAACTAATTCATAGACCGCGAAAGGGTAAACCCTAATTTGAACTTAAAAGGCCTACTAAACTGGGATAGAGTCTTGTCTTGAAAAAGCGTTTCTATTTAATACCAGAGCACTTAGTAAGACTGCGAGAAAAGAAGGTTTCATCGGTCTAGTATTGGCAGTTTTCCTAAACAAAATATTTTTAAAATGATAAATTCCTCAACTCCTAAAATTGTCTCCTTGAGAGCCATACCCGTTGCAGGGCATGACAGCATGTTGCTAAATTTGTCAGGTGCTCATGGTCCATTTTTTACCCGCAATTTAATTATTCTTACCGACTCATCTGGTCAAAGTGGAATTGGTGAGGTACCGGGGGGAGAGAAGATTAGGCAAACAATTGAGGACTCAACATCCCTGGTTGTCGGCCAAAGCATAGGTAACGTTCAATCTGTATTGTCTCAAATGAGAGCCCTTTTTGCAGACCGGGATTCGGGCGGGCGAGGAATGCAGACATTTGATCTTCGGACAACAATTCATGCTGTCACCGCAGTAGAGTCAGCGATGCTTGACCTTCTTGGTAAGCATCTTAATTTACCAGTTGCCGCACTCCTGGGCGAAGGTCAACAAAGAAGTTCGGTTGAGATGCTTGGGTACTTGTTTTATGTTGGGGACAAAGCTAAAACAAGTCTCCCTTATAGAAGTAACTCAAAGGCCTCCTCAAAAGATGATTGGTTTCAACTAAGAGACCAAGAAGCAATGACTGCCCAGTCAATCGTTAAGTTGGCCAAAGCAGCTCAACAAAAGTATGGATTTAATGACTTTAAATTAAAGGGCGGTGTGTTATCGGGAGAGGCCGAGATTGAGGCAGTCGTTGCCTTGCATGAGGCATTTCCAACCGCCCGTGTGACTTTAGATCCTAATGGGGGTTGGTTATTAAAGGATGCAGTAAGACTCATGCGAGACATGCACGGTGTTGTTGCTTACGCAGAAGATCCCTGCGGAGCAGAGGAGGGATTTAGTGGTAGAGAAGTTATGGCCGAGTTTAGGATAGAAACGGGGCTTCCTACCGCTACCAACATGGTTGCAACCGATTGGCGTCAATTGACTCACTCATTGTCCCTACAAAGTGTTGATATCCCACTAGCAGATCCACACTTTTGGACAATGGCAGGGTCTGTTCGGGTTGCACAGACCTGCAGGGATTGGGGCTTGACTTGGGGGTCACACTCAAACAACCATTTTGATGTGTCACTTGCCATGTTTACTCAGGTTGCTGCAGCAGCACCAGGAAAAGTAACAGCGATAGATACACACTGGATTTGGCAGGACGGTCAAGGACTCACAACCCAACCTTTGCAAATCATAGATGGACACGTACAGGTGCCAAAAAGTCCAGGCCTAGGTGTTGAACTTGACATGCAAGCAGTACAAAGTGCGCATGAGCTTTATCTTAAAAACGGATTGGGTGCAAGGGATGATGCAACTGCGATGCAGTTTTTAATACCAGGTTGGAAGTTTGATTCCAAACGTCCTTGCATGGTTCGGTAAAACTTCTTGTTTCGCGGTGGTGTTTAAGAAGCAGATGTTTTATTTCCAATCTGTTTTATGAATTGCTTGACCTCAAGTAATTCCTCTTGGATGGCGATAAACTCATCGTTGATTTCCTTCATCAACTTTTGTTCTTTCAATTCTGCTTTTTTCTTAAATTCTTCTAGTCTTTTGTTTTCAAGTTCCGAATCGGTATCGCTACCGAATGAGTCAACTATGGCTGCAGTAAAGAGGTTGATGACAACGAAAGTAGAGAGCATGATGAAGGTCAGGAAAAATATCCAAGCCTGTGGAAACTTCTCCATAACGGGGCGTGCAATCCCGTTGGACCAACTCTCCAACGTCATCACCTGAAATAGTGTGAAAAATGATGCGCCAAGATCTCCAAAGTAATCTGGGAATTCTTTTCCAAATAAGTTCGTACTGACAACTGCAGCAACGTAAAAAACAATTAGCATAAGACCCACAACTGAACCTAAGCTTGCCAATGAACCAAGCAGTCCATTAACCACTTTTCTCATGCTTTCAAATTTATTGATGAGTCTGAGGATACGCAAGACTCTAAGTGATCTAATCACAGATAGTGAACCAGATGCAGGAACCAAAGCAATCGCAATAACTATGAAGTCAAATAAGCACCAGGCATCTTTAAAGAAACTTAGCCCCCTAGCACTCATTAGAAGAATTAACTCCACAATGAAAATACCTAAAATAATGTGATCAATAAGGTGTAATAAACTCCCGTATTGACTCATTATTTCCTCACTCGTTTCAAGCCCTAATAAAAGGGCATTGATTACGATGAGTGACACAATGGTGTACTGAACAGTGTGCAGTGCAAGGAAGGTTTCAATCCTCCCTTGCCAAAAGGTAGGACTCTTGGCTGAATTTGACATATATTTATAAATTAAGTAGGCAAGTAGTTAACTTTTTCTCAAAGTCGATTAAGAGCCGAAATCTTTAGTTTAATTGAATGTGAAATTACTGATTAATTAGGTACCGGAGTAATTGGGTCCGCCTGATCCCTCGGGTGTTTTCCATACGATATTTTGAGTTGGGTCTTTGATATCGCAGGTTTTGCAGTGCAGACAGTTTTGGGCATTTATT
Organism: uncultured Burkholderiales bacterium; assembly: GCA_903910745.1. GTDB lineage: Bacteria > Pseudomonadota > Gammaproteobacteria > Burkholderiales > Burkholderiaceae_C > Limnohabitans. The sequence continues at coordinate 8,071 of CAIWAO010000087.1, read as the reverse complement.
TGTAGTTTTTCTTGCCCATCGCTGTTAATGTATTCATAGACGCCTGCTGGACAATAACGTTGTTCGGGTCCCCCGTATTTTGCAAAATTAATACTCACCGGGACTGAACTGTCTTTTAAGGTTAAGTGCGAGGGTTGGTTTTCCTCGTGATTTGTGTTCGAGATAAATACTGATGAGAGCCTGTCAAAACTAACGACTCCGTCAGGTTTGGGATAAACGATAGGCTGACAGTCTTTTAATTCTTTCAGGCAAGTGTGATCTGCCTTCTTGTTATGAATGGTCCAAGGAATATTACCGCCAAGAAGTTTTTGCTCAATGCCAACCATCAAAGATCCCAATAAAAGACCTTTAGACATCCAGGGTTTGAAGTTGCGTGCTGCTTTCAGTTCTTTATGCAACCAACTTTCATTAAAACTTTGAGGATAGGCTGAAAGCTCATCTAATTGCCTACCCGCATTCAATGCATCGAAAGCGGCCTCTGCGGCAAGCATACCCGTTTTGATCGCAGCATGTGAACCCTTGATACGAGAGGCGTTTAAGAATCCAGCGTCGCATCCAATGAGAGCGCCACCTGGGAACACTGTTTTGGGTAAGCTATTGAGTCCACCGGCAGTTATAGCTCGCGCACCGTATGCGATTCTCTTACCGCCTTCAAAGAAGTGACGAATACTTGGATGTGTTTTATATCGTTGAAACTCCTCGAAAGGGCTCAGGGTTGGATTTGAATAGGAAAGACCAACCACGAATCCAACTGCAACCTGAGTTTTGTTCAGATGATAAAGAAAGGATCCGCCATATGTGTCGTTTTGCAAAGGCCAACCCGCAGTGTGAATCACTAGGCCTTCCCTGTGCTTGGCAGGATCAATCTCCCATACCTCTTTTAGACCAATACCGTAGCTTTGTGGATCAGATTCGTTGTCAAGCTTATATTTTGCGATCAACTCTTTACCTAAACTGCCCCGTGAGCCCTCTGCAAATAGGGTGTACTTAGAGCGCAGTTCCATACCAATTTGAAAGGTATCGAGTGGCTCACCCTCTTTGCTTAGACCCATATTACCAGTGGCTACGCCGCAGACTTCTCCTTGCTCGGTGTAAAGGATTTCTGCGGCTGGGAAGCCGGCAAATATCTCCACTCCGAGCTCCTCCGCCTGAGTTGCCAACCAACGCGTAAAGTTAGATAGGCTGATGACGTAATTTCCGTGATTTTGGAAACACTTGGGCAATAGCCAATTTGGTGTTTGATAGGATTTATCTGGGGTTAAAAATAAAAAACGATCCTCGCTGACTTCCGTTGAAAGGGGGGCGCCTTTTTCTTTCCAGTCGGGTATGAGTTCGTTAATAGCAACCGGATCCATGACTGCACCCGAAAGTATGTGTGCACCAACCTCCGAGCCTTTTTCTAAAACACAGACTGAGATCTCTTTGCCCTGTGACTGTGCAAGTTGTTTTAGTCGTATAGCGGCAGATAGACCAGCGGGTCCCCCTCCGACAATCACTACATCGTAGTCCATGGATTCTCTGGGACCGAATTTTTCAAGAATTTGTTGGTTGGTCATAATCAAAGTCATTATTTTTTTCTCCGCTGTTATCATAAATCAAAGTAACAGTCATCAAGAGTTTTTAGAATTTAAAATTTGTCCCATGTAATGCTTTTTTAATAGATTTTGGCTTGTTCTCGGTAATAATTTTTTTGATTAACTTGTCTGCGAACTCAGAACTATCGGTTGACTTAAGAAATCTTGAGTCGTGTTGAATTCCAAGAATAACGCTGTAAAAAGAAAATAACATTTCCTTGGGATTGGTTTGACTTTTTAAGTGCCCCTCATTAATTGCCATTTCAATTGCTTTGATGAGCGTTTTTCTCCATGTCGTGACAATTCCGGATAACTCATCTCGAACTGGTCCGGGTTGATCATCAAGCTCAAATGCACCAGAAATATAGATGCACCCAGTGCTTACTTCAGATATTGTGAGCTCAATCCATTTATCGAGCATTTTCCTGAGTCTTGGCAGTCCTCTAGGAAGTTGAAGGGCAGGCTCAAAAACGAATTTTCGAAATCTCCTGTGGTATTCCTGTATGACTTCAATTTGAATGTTTTCTTTTGATTCAAAATGAGCATAAACACCGCTCTTACTCATCTGCATACGATCAGCGATTCGACCAATGCTTAAGCCCTCAAAACCGTCTCGACCAACCAAGTACAAAGCTGCATCTAGCACCAAAGCCTTCGTTACATCCCCCTTACTTAACGCACTGTTTTGAGTTACCCTAGAGGAACCCCTAGTGTGTGAAGTCTTAACAGCTTTAGAGGTTGATTTGTTGATTTTATGCGTGGCTACAAGCATTTATTTAAGTCTATTAAAGGTATATTTTCCTAATCAAGTATAACCAAGTAAGCCGTTAAATTTGAAAGATTTAGAACGATCGTGCTTTTTTGTTGAGATTTTGTTTATACTGGGTCCAATTGTTAGATTACTTTAAACTTTTTTTCTCAGACTTGGAGATGACATGAGTTATCAGGCACCTATTAAAGACATGTTGTTTGTGATTGGCGAGACTGCTGGTCTTAGCGATGTTTTGGACATTAAAAGGTTTGAAGATTTTGATATTGAAACGGCGGCGGCTGTTTTAGAGGAGTCAAATAAATTTTGCTCTGAAGTTTTAGCTCCTCTAAATTGGGAGGGCGACAAGAGTCCAAGTTCTTGGCACACGGATGGTGTTCAGGTTTCCCCTGGGTTTAGGGATGCCTACAAGCAGTTTGTAGCAGGGGGGTGGCAAGGGGTTATGCATGAAGAAGAGTACGGAGGTCAGGGACTGCCAAAAATTATTTCAACGGCATGCACGGAAATGTTGAACGCATCGAACTTGTCCTTTGCACTATGTCCGCTTTTAACAGACGGCGCAATTGAGGCTCTGATGACCGCAGGTAGTGATGAATTAAAGCATAAATTCATTCCAAATATGGTAGGTGGTAAATGGACGGGAACCATGAATCTCACAGAGCCGCAGGCTGGCTCAGATTTGTCTCTTGTTAGAACCCGGGCAGTACCTGCAGAGCCAGGCGAATACAAAATTTATGGAACCAAAATCTACATCACTTATGGTGACCATGATATGGCTGAAAACATCATTCATTTGGTTCTTGCCCGTACACCTAATTCGCCGGAGGGTGTAAAAGGTATTTCTTTATTTGTAGTTCCTAAGTTCTTGGTTAATGGCGATGGTTCATTAGGGGCTAGGAATGATGCTTATTGTATTTCTATAGAGCACAAGCTCGGAATTAAAGCAAGTCCAACAGCAGTAATGCAGTTTGGCGACAAAACTGGAGCTATTGGTTATCTTGTTGGTGAGGAGAATAGAGGTCTGGAATATATGTTCATTATGATGAACGCTGCGCGCTTTGGGGTTGGTATGCAAGGAGTTTCTATTGCTGATAGAGCATATCAAAAAGCTGTTGCTTATGCCAAAGAACGCAAACAGTCTAGGGATCTTGATGGATCTGATGGACCAGTTCCCATTATCCAACACCCCGATGTCAAACGAATGCTGGCCACAATGCGAGCTTATACAGAAGGCTCAAGAGCGCTTGCATACTTTGGAGCTAAATGTAGCGATCTAGCTCAACACAGTGCAAATGAAATTGAGAGAGAGCAATTTGGCGCTATCTATGAATTCCTGGTTCCTATTATTAAAGGATTTTCAACTGAGATGTCCATAGAGGTAGCTAGCCTGGGAGTTCAAGTTCACGGCGGTATGGGCTTCATAGAGGAAACTGGAGCGGCTCAGTACTACAGGGATGCACGGATTTTGACCATCTACGAAGGTACTACGGCCATTCAAGCAAATGATTTAGTAGGCCGTAAAACATATAAAGACAAAGGCATGGTTGCTTTGGCTATAGCAAGAATGATAGAGCAAACTGAGACTCAGTTAGAAAAGCGCAGCTCTAAGGAGGCCCAAGCGGTGCTCAAGAACCTAAGACAAGCACGAGTAGCATATGAATCCGTGGTCCACTATGTGGTTGATCACTTTAAAACTGAGACCAAAAATGTATTTGCAGGGAGCGTAGGTTACCTAAAGTTAAGCGGCTACTTATTAACTGCTTGGCAATTGGCTAAAGCACTGATGGTGAGTGAAGACAAAATCAACGAAGACAAGAGCTTTTATGCCGCAAAGATTTCAACAGCGCGGTTTCACGCTGAGCACTTACTCCCAATTGTGCTTTCACTTGCACAATCTGTATTGGAGGGTGGAGAGTCCGTGAATGCAATGGAGTTAGAGCATTTCTAAAACTGTTGGAACGATCAACATCCAAAGTGTTTGGGGCAAAAAGCCCCTACTTAAAAAGTGTAAGATCATTTAAATTTGAATTTTTATTAAAAAACTATGTCGTTTAACGGAAGACTTACATCGCTTGCTCATGGTGGCGGTTGTGGTTGCAAGATTGCACCTGGCCTACTCAGTGAGATACTGAAATCGTCACCTGCGCGAATCATCCCAGAAGCATTGCTTGCGGGCATGGAAAACAATGAGGATGCAGCCGTATACCGAATTAATGATTCTCAAGCAATCGTTGCTACGACAGACTTCTTTATGCCAATTGTTGATGATCCATTCGAGTTTGGTCGAATTGCTGCAACAAATGCAATCTCTGATGTTTATGCAATGGGTGCTCAACCTTTGTTTGCCCTCGCACTTTTGGGGATGCCCATTAATGTTATGCCGCTTGAGATGATTCAAAAAATCACTCAAGGCGGAGAAAGTGTTTGCGCACAAGCCAATATTCCTATTGCAGGAGGGCACTCTATAGATACTGTTGAGCCAATCTACGGACTTGTTGTCATCGGACTGGTAGATCCTGCCCACATAAAGCGAAACAATTCTGCCGTAGTTGGGGATAGTATTATTCTTGGTAAGCCGCTGGGGGTAGGTGTATTAAGTGCAGCCCTTAAGAGCGGTAATTTGCCTCAAGCTGGTTATGAGAAGATGATAAGGTACACGACTCAACTCAATACGCCAGGAATAGAGTTATCTAAGATCGGGGGAGTTCATGCACTGACTGATGTGACTGGATTTGGTTTAGCAGGACATTTGCTTGAGCTTTGCAGGGGGGCCAATCTGAAGGCAGTAATTCATATGCCACTGGTACCGGTTATAGAGGAGGCTGTAGAACTGGTGAAGCAAAACGTTTTCACGGGTGCTTCTACTCGTAACTGGGCAGGATATTCAAATGAAGTAAGTTTGGAAGATCAAATTCAGTCTTGGCAGCAAAATCTATTAACTGATCCCCAAACTAGTGGCGGGCTATTGGTTTCGTGTGCTCCAAGTGCAGAGAGGGAGGTGATGTCTGTGTTCGAGAGATGCGGTTTCGATTCTGCAAAAAAAATAGGGACCTTTGAGGTGGGTAATGGTTTAAGAGTTCAAAGTTAACAAATCAAGTCATTAAGTAATCTAAATATGCGCGCTATTACATTTTCAATTAACTGGAAATTTATTTCTACATTGATAATTTTTCTAATCGCATTCGCCAGCCATACCCTTAGCCATTCAGAAAATGCATCAAGCAATAGTTATCCGATTCAGCCCATTACTTTAATTATTCCGTATGCGCCGGGGGGGAGCGCTGACTTTCTTGCTAGGCCATTGATGGCTGAGTTGCAAAAAAAACTAGGTCAACCCATCGTCATAGATTACAAGGCCGGAGCAGGCGGCACAATTGCAACTGCGGCTTTGGCCAAATCAAAGGCAGATGGTTATACACTTTTAATGGTTTTATCCGCCCATGCTATAAATCCATCTCTGTATCCGAACCTGCCCTATGATACGAAAAAAGATTTTGCAGCAGTTACGCTTCTAGCAAAACTCCCCCAACTCCTTGTCGTTAGAGAGGATTCCCCCTTTAAAAACTTAAGTGATTTGATTAACTTTGCGAAGTCAAATCCAGACAAATTATCTTACGGCTCAGCAGGAAATGGAAATACAAGCCATTTGGCAGGTGAAATGCTTCAATCACAAGCAGCTATTAAAATGGTTCACGTGCCCTACAAAGGAAGCGGTCCCGTGGTTGTAGCAATGTTGGGAGGAGAAATTGATTTGATGTTTGACAGTTTTTCTACCTCCTATCCCCAGGTTAAAGCCGGTAAATTTAGAGCCTTAGCAATTGCAAGTGCTAAGCGCTCTGCGCTTTTACCCAATGTTCCCTCTTTGTCGGAGACTTATCCCAACCTTTTTATGGAGGGGTGGTACGGAATTCTCGCACCTGTTGGTACGCCTAGGCCAGTAATTGAAAAGCTAAATTCTGCCTTCAATCAGACTTTAAACAATACCCAAGTGAAGGCTCAGTTGATGGGGAGTGGTTACGATATTGTTGGAACAACGCCAGAACAATACACAAAGACCATTGAGGATGATTTATTGATGTGGTCAAAAATTGTCAAAGACTCGGGCGCAAAACTTCAGTAGTTTTGAAATTAATTAAATTTAGCTCTGTTTAGTGCTGAGTTGCCAGATAGGCTTTAGCCATTACTTTGGACAATTGTTCAAAATGTTTGTTTGATTTCGCACTTGGAACCAGATACTTTGTTCTTCTGTTCTTCCCTTCGTGCACCAAAGTTACCAATCCTTGCTCTCTCAGGTTATTTATTTTCCGGTGAAGAGTTGCCTGTGATCCAATTGTGCCTAAATGCATCGCCTCAGTTACATTGAGTGCTTTGCCAAGTGAATAAGCAACAGCAATCATCTCAAGCAGTCTGACAGCAGTGGCGTCTATCTCTGTAACCATGAGCTTAGAGCTGATTGACTCTGATAGCTTAAGAAAATTAAGATAAGAATTCATGTATTGCCTTCAACGACTGTGTATAAGTTCTAAATTGTATGAACTTAAAACAATTAAAGATAGTCTGAAATGTGCTAATTGAGATAACGTTGACAAATGAGCAAAAAAAATTGAATTTATTTATTATTTCTATATTTTTTGGTATTGTGTTACTTCTTAGGTTGACATTGATAACTAATGGTCTAAAATTACTTGCGCGGTGCTTGTCCAACTCGGTCTTCTAATTCAAATACTATATTTAGAATTTAGAGTAAGAAGCCACTAATTTGGATAGGTATGGGCCAATAATTAACGTAATTAAAAACCGCATAATCTGAAGCGCCATCACTAGGGATATGTCAACTTTAGTAGAAGCTGCGATGATGGCTGCTGAATCCACGCCTCCAGGACTTGTTCCCAGGTAAGCACTCAGAGGGTCAACTTCTAGAAAATATACTAAAACTGCTGCACTGCCAATGCAAAAAATGATCAAAAGGGTAATGCACAGAAATGTTTGAGGGAGAGCCTTGGTGGCTGCTATTAAAACTTCCTTTGTGAATCTCAAACCCACGTTCCAACCGATAAAAGCAAATGCTAGTGCATATAACCAGACTGGCAATTCTATTTGTGATAATCCCTCAAATTGAATAAATCCGCCCAAGGTCATGGAGAGGATTAACACCCCGCCAGAGAATTTGGGTATCAACAAAGCGCTTAGACTGACTCCAATAACGCTTAGACTTACAACCAAGGATGCCAAATCTACGGGTACAAAGAGATTGAGTTTGTGAATTGAAGTAATAGGAATATGTACCCAATAACGAGCAACTAGTGAGGCTATCAAGGTGACCAAAAGTACACGTAAATACTGCATGAACGCGACGAGTCTAGGATCCGCGCCAAAGTCCTCTGCAATTAAGACCATTGTGGTTGCAGCACCGGGCAGTAATCCCCAAATTGCTGTAGTGCCAGGCATAATTCCCAGTCTCCCTATAGCCCATCCCAAGCTCACACTTGCAAGTAAGGTCATGGTCGCGACACTCATCAAAATGGGCCATTGATCCATAACAGTTTTAATGATCTCGGTATTTATCGATTTTGCTATCAAGCATCCAATAATGGCTTGCGATACGGGCATAAAAAACTTGGAAAGCCTCAGTTTTATTCCAACGCTCTCGGTGATGATTCCAGCAAACATAGGGCCGAGTAGAAAAGCCGCTGGCAACCCCATTAACTCACACAAGGATGTAGTAACT
>CAIWAO010000086.1 GCA_903910745.1 uncultured Burkholderiales bacterium | reverse complement strand
CTACCCCAGTTATTACTAAAGTAATTAAAGTAATGAAGGAGATTTACAAAGAAATGTTGAACCAATATTTGGAAGAAGGTATGGAAAAAAAATCACCATAAATTATTCACTTAATAAGAACCTATGCATGGACAATATTTAAGCATCGAAGCCTTCAAGGAGACGGCGGTGCAATTTATGACCGCAGGAGATAATGCCAGCGCAGTTCTGACCTTTAATAATGGCATTAATCAATTTCCTGATAGCTTAGAACTTTACGTTCTTAATGGTCTTTTGCAAGGACAATTAGGTTCGTATCAAATTGCTACAGAATATTTCAGGCGAGCTGTCCAAATAGATAAAGGTTCCCTGGAGGGGTGGCTTGGATTGGGTATGTGCCTAGAGAATGAAGATAGTAAGCTAGAAGTTCTTAGCGCTAATCAAAATGCTATTGAAATATTAAGCACCAGGGAGGTTCAGTCAAGCACAACCCATGAGAAGCAAGTTTTGGAATTGTTTAAAAAATCAATTCGAATATTTTCAGACCAAAAGCTTTTTGAACAAGCTTTAAATTTTACTGAATATGTTCTGATACGCTATCCTGGGATGGCGGAAGTTTATACATCTTTAGGTATTATTCTTGATCAAAAAAGAGTTGCTGTACCTTCTCAAGGAAGTTTAATAGATAAGTCATTGTTGTCATACACCAGGGCTATCTTAATTGATTCTAATAGAGCTGAAAACCACTATTTTTATGCCAATATATTGTCAGAGATGAGTGAATGGCGGGGTGCTATAAATGGGTACCAGCAAGCATTAAGACTTAACCCGCATCACTTAGAGTCACTTAATAACTTAGCTATAGCTTATCAAGCCTTAAATGACTTGAAAAATGCAAATTACTATTTTCTGCGAAGTGTGGAAATAGTTGATAAAGACCCTCAGGCGCTAAGGAATACAAAATTGTCTCTCGCGCAATTGTTTTTTAATGCTGGAGCTCTTGCATTAGTGCAGTTTCAAGATGAGGTTGCAAAGAATTATTTTGAAAGAGCACTTCAAATCGACTCCAGTTATCCGCAACTTTTGGGCGCATATGTTCATTTGCGGATGAAACTTTGTGATTGGCAAACTTTTACTCAGGTTACAAATCCAAAGCAGTCGCTAAGCAACACTTTAGATTTGTCGGGGCTGATAGCGACTTTGCTCAGTCAAGTGCAGAGCAATCAGTGCCTCGTTCATCCCTTTGTTTTACTGTCTTTAACAGACCAACCCAATTTGCATCTACAAGCATCCATTCGCTGGGGCCAAAATATATTAAAGTGCGCCAAAGTTACAAATCAAGTAGACCCAGCTAAGATTGAGTTGAGGCTTGATCTGAGGGACAATGATCTAGTCGAAGTTCAAGAAGTCACTCAAAGCAAGAGGGGTATTGGAATTGCAAAATCTAAAATTCGGATTGGATATTTTTCATCGGACTTTAAAGAACACGCGACAGCATATCTCATTGCCTCACTATTTGAGTTGCACGACAAGGACGAGTTCGAGATCGTGGCTTATTCTTGGGGAGTGGATGATAAAAGCCTTATTAGGGAGAGGATTAAGTCCTCCTTCAGTTCTTGGTATGAAGTAGGTCATCTAAGTGATGAACAACTTGTTGTTTTAGCTCGCAGTCATAAATTAAATGTCGCAATCGACCTTAAAGGCTACACGCAAGGAGCTAGAACAGGTGTATTTGCTAGGAGGGTCGCCCCCGTGCAAATCTCTTACCTTGGGTATCCAGGTACCCTAGGAGGCGAATTCATGGACTACACCATAGTTGATTCTATAGTTGCACCGAATCAACTCAAACCGTACATGACTGAGAAATTAATACATTTGCCCATCTCTTACCAGGTCAACGATCATAGGCAAGTTGTTTCATCACGCAGGACTCTAAAAGTTGAGCATGGGCTTTATGAAAATGCAATTGTCTTATGTGCAATGAATAGCAGCTATAAAATCACACCAGAGATTTTTGAAATATGGATGTCGATTCTTAAAAGTCATGAAAAATCTGTTCTATGGTTGCTAGTGGATACCCAAACAGTGGCAAATAATCTTCTAAGAAGTGCTGAGTCCTCAGGGGTTGACTCTACCAGAATGGTTTTTGCAAACAGGGTGTCTCACCCAGAACATTTGGAAAGACTCAGGCATGCAGATTTATTTTTAGATACTTTCCCTTGCAATGGGCACACGACATCCAGCGATGCCCTGTGGTCAGGAGTCCCACTAGTCACACTTTGTGGTGAATCTTTTTCCTCAAGGGTTGCGTCAAGTTTGCTTGAAGCTGTTGGACTAAAAGAGCTCGTAACAATTAGCTTTGAAGGATATAAATCTAAAGTGCAAGAGCTTCTTGCTGACCCCGTTTATTTAGCAAACATAAAGAAGAAGCTTTTGAACAAAAAAGAGCGGGGAAATATTTCGTTATTTGATACTCATAATTTTGTAGTCGGATATGAAAATGCAATCAAGTCTATTTTCTAAAAATCAGCCGTGAAAAATCAAGAAACCTTACAAATTTCACCTGCCAATAAAGAGGCAGAGATTTCAAAACTTTTTGAGCGCGCTAATTACCAAGTCATGACGGGAGATTGGGAGAGTGCCCGCCAGCAGTTTTTGGATATTCTTAAAATCGATGCTACTCATTTAAATAGTTTGATTAGTTTTGCGGTTCTTTTGGTTGAAATGGGTTACAACAGTGCTGCAAAAACTGCGTACTTACAAGCTATAAAGCATCATCCAAATTCAATGCTCGCTCATATCAATTTGGGAAATTTATATTTTTTGGAGCGTCAATTTGAAAATGCAAAATATCATTATCAAACCGCTATAAATATTTCTCTAACCCAGAAAATAGATGCAAGTCAGGTCTCGATGTTGGGTAATGAGGAGAATTCAAATTTAGCTCAGTTACCTCATTTAGCTGATTTGGCCCAAGCACACCAAGGCTTGGCTCTTATTTATTTTGAAGAGGGCAATAAAGAGTTAGCTGATTTGCATCACTACAAGGGATACACATTAGAGCCCATTCGTTTGTTTCCCTCTCGCACAGATGTGGTTCCACCCGAGCATTTGAAAATAAGCTCAAAATCTAATTTCAAACCAAAATCTTTATTGGTTCTTATTGGGGGGAGGGGCGGGGATGTTCCGTGGCGCACCTTTGTAGATTCAAAACACTTTTCGACCCAGACGTTGGCAGTGGAATATTTTAAAAATGAAGTTCAAGTCCTCGATTTGCCAGATCATGATTTGATTTTCAATGCTATTGGGGACGCGGATTCATCAACCCAGTCCCTTATCGCAGCATTAGAGTTACTTAAAGCACAGCCAACCCCTTACCCGAGGCCCTTGCTGAATCATCCCGAGGCTGTTTTAAGGACGGGGCGTTTGAGCAACGCAAAGCGTTTTAACAAAATACAAGGAGTACGGGCCCCAAGAACTTATTTGCTCAATCGTCTTCAGTTAAGGGAGTTGGAGGTTCTTGAAAAATTATTGCTAACCGAAATCACATTTCCTGTCGTTCTTAGAAGTCTAGGATTTCAAACGGGTAAGCATTTTGAATACGCTGAAACATTCCAAGATTTGGTCAATCTGTGTGGCCAACTTCCGGGAGATGATCTTTTGGTTATGGAGTTTTTGAATGCGAAAGATAGCAACGGTTTTTACAGGAAATTCCGAGTTATGTGCATTGATGGCCAGTTATATCCTGTACACCTTGCACTATCCACTCAGTGGAAGGTTCATTATTTCAGTGCGGCAATGAAAGATTCGCCCGAGAACCGATCGATAGAGGCGACTTTTTTAATTGATATGCCCCAATTCATTGGTGAGAACGCTTTGCTTGCTTTAAAAACCATTTCTCATGAACTTGCGCTAGATTACGCGGGAATCGACTTTGGGTTGAGTGAAGGTGGTGAGGTGTTATTTTTTGAGGCTAATTCAACCATGGTCCTAGCCAATCCACCTGCAGACCCGGTGTGGGATTACAGAAGAGGGCCCATTCAAAGGGCTAGAGATGCAGCTATTCAGATGTTGATTAATAAGGCTGGTTTAAAAAATGCCGGTTTAAAAAATGACTAAATCGGCATTTATGTAATTTTTCCCTAATTCGCCTAAAATAATAAGGTTGAGTCAATCATAATTTTTCGATTTCTCAAATTTTCAATTTATTCCCACTTTTTGACAATAAATCATGTTCATTAAAAACACCTGGTACGTAGCAGCCTCTAGTGATGAGGTCAATGATAAGCCCTTAGGTCGCAAGATTTGTAATGAAAGAATGGTTTTCTTTAGAAATGCAGAAAACAAAGTTGCTGCTTTAGAGGATTTTTGTCCCCATAGAGGTGCCCCATTGTCTTTAGGTTTTACTAAGGGGGGAAACGTTGTTTGCGGCTACCACGGTTTAGCTGTTGACTGCAAAGGGCACGCAGCCGCCATGACAGGACAAAATACTGCTCAATTTCCAAAAGTCAGGAACTATCCAGCAGTCGAGAGATACGGATTCATATGGGTTTGGACCGGCGACGCCCAAAAAGCTGATGAATCGAAAATTCCTGTGATGCATTGGTATAACAATCCTGAGTGGGCATACGGTGGTGGGATGTACCATATCAATTGCAATTATTTACTCATGATTGATAACCTCATGGATTTAACTCATGAGACATATGTGCATGCATCAAGCATCGGACAAGCGGAAATTGAAGAGGAGCCAGTTAAGACATCATTTGATGAATATACCGTTTGCACGAGTCGCCATATGACTAACATTAAAGCCCCTCCCTTTTGGCAGCAAGCACTCACAGCACAAGGCCTCCCCGCTGACGAGTTGGTTGATAGATGGCAGGTTTGTAAATTCTCATTACCCACCCATGTCATGATTGACGTTGGAGTTGCTGTTGCAGGCAAAGGCGGTTATGAGGCTGATCAGCAGTTTAAAGCAGCAAGCACGGTGGTTGATTTCATAACTCCAGAGAGCGAGACGTCGATGTGGTATTTCTGGGGTATGGCTAGAAAATTCAAACCTAATGACGCCAAAGTTACAGACCAAATTAGACAAGGTCAGGGAGGTATTTTTGGTGAAGATTTACAGATGCTTGAGAGGCAACAAAGCAACTTACTGCACTGGCCCCAGAGAAGACTTATGAAGTTAAACATCGATGCAGGCGGTGTTCACTCAAGAAGAATCATAGAGCGCGAGATAGCATTAGAGGAAAAATCCAACTCAGCTTAGAATGCACTTCTCATAGGTATATGTGAGACGGCTTGAGGTCTTTATTTAATGTCTCAATCATTTGGACATATGCTTGTTCTAGGCCTCTTGTAAACTGAACACTATTAAATAAAGGCGAACTCGTTTTTGCTTGTGCTAAGTTGGTACGAATTTGTACTAACCTCTTTGGGTTTTCTGCCAATTCTATTGCAAGCCTAATGTAGTCTTCAACGTTTTCCGTGATCAGCTCCTGTAAACCCACTGCTGTGAGTAAGCTTGCTGAAACCCTACCAGCAAATCCTTTACCCATTTGTGTCAAAACGGGTAGCCCTGCCCATAGGGCATCGCTGGTTGTTGTATGTGCGTTGTAAGGCAAAGTGTCTAAAAATAAATCTGCATGTACATGTCTACCCAAATGATCTGCTAGAGGCATTCTTTTGGCAAACACTAGTCGTTCTGGGGATATTCCTCTGCTGTGCGCGTGTGCCCTAAGATTTGAAGTGACCTCAGGTGCATCATCCATTAGCCACAGGACGCTCCCCCTCACTCTGTCCAGCAAAACCATCCAGTTTGCAAACACTGGCGGGGTAATTTTGTAGGTGTTATTGAAGCAACAAAAAACAAATCCACTATGCGGCAGTCCGTGTTCTTGTCTAGTTTTAAGACAAGGATTTATCAAACGTTTTGAGTCGTTCACTTGATACGAATTAGGCAAATAAACAATTTGCTCACTGTAGCTAGACTGATACTCGGGAGGAATACATACCCGGTCTGCAATTAAATAGTCTATGCAAGGAGAACCACTCGTCCCTGGGAATCCAAGATATGACACTTGAACGGGAGCACAGCGGTGGACGAAGATATTAAATCTGCTGTCTAGTGTAAAACCTTTCAAATCAACTGCAATATCGATTTGTTTTGATCGGCAAAAATATGCAATTTCTAAGTCACTCATGTCTTTGACGTCAATGAAATGTTCAACAGCATTTTTAATTCTTAATTGCATTTCATCCCCAGTTGTCGGACCAAATGAAAGTGCAAAGATTTCATATTTTTCTACATTGTGAACTTCAAATAATTCACTCATTAAAAATGATGTCGCGTGGTTATGAAAGTCTGCAGAGAGATATGCGATTTTGATCCGGTTTTTGCTTTTATAGATGTTGGTGGATAAGGTTGTTGCTGCATAAGTAATCTCTTTATATTCCATTGGATTTGGATGCTTATCGTTGACCCAAATTTTGGCGCATTGCAGATGAACCCTTGGATCGTCGTACAAAGCAAGAACAGGAAATGGATGTGAGACCATTTTTGAGAGCGTTATGTTATCAAGTAGATTAAGACTTCCCTTACTGTTTTTAATGGTGGTTGCTTCAGTTGATTGATAAAAATCTTCTTGCAGCCCAACTGGGTTCACATAGGTACTCCAATTTGACCAATCTGCACAGTGCATTTGCGTATGAATCAGATTTCCCAGAGCATATTCGTAATTTGGGTCAATTGAGATTAATGTCTTAAAGTCGGCAATTGCATCTCGAAAAAGCTTTAAATGCTTAAGCGTTAGTGCACGAGCATGAAGTGCTTTTGTAAATCCTGGAAGAAATTGTAAAGACTGGTCGTAGCTGATCTTGGCTTCTTGAAATAAGCCAATTTGGTGCTGAACTATGCCTTTGTTGTAAAGGGCTTCTGCTTGTAGATGTTTTGCATCCGGCGTAGATTTCTGTTCAGGCGTTGATTTACTGAATAGGTCAAGGACAATATCATAAGACTCAATTGCATCATTAAACTGAGAGAGTTCTTTATATGCATTCCCAAGGTTGTTCCAGTACCCACAGGCAGAGGGATTTATTTTCAAAGCGAGTTTGAGTGACTCTGACGACTCGCTGTATCTCTTTGCTAAGAACTGTGTTGTGCCAAGATTGAAGTATGCATCAGCAATATTGGAATTAATTGCAATTGAGTATTTAAATAAAGAAATAGCCAGATCAAACTTTTTTCTTGTGCTCATCACATTACCAAGATTGATGTAAGAGGCGTAATCTGCAGGATTGATCGATATTGATGTTTGAAAACTTTGAATCGATTGATTGATTGCTTTATCAGATGTCATATCTCTTAGTAGACATGCCAGATTAAAGTGCGCTGAGGAAATGTCCGCTTTGAGTTGTATGCTCTTTTCGTAGCTATTTAAGGACTCCTGCATTTGTCCTAGTTTGTGAAGCGCAATGCCTTTGTTTGTGTAAGCGTTATTGTCTTGTGGGTTTAAGCTGATGCTTATGTTCAAATATTTTAAGGCCTTGGCGTACTCTCCAATCTTTAAAGCTGAGGCTCCAGCGTTGTAATAGGTTAGAAAATAATTGTTTTGAACAATTAAGGCTTTTTCAAAAGTCGCTAAAGCCGCATGATCATTGTTGAGTTGTTGGTACAAAAGTCCCATCAAGTTAAGAACTTGAAAGTTGTTTGAATCCTTATCTAATATGCTGGTGTATATATCAAAGGCTTTGCTGAAATTTCCCTTTTCATGAAAGCTCAATGCTGTTTCTATTGACTGTTTGGGATGCATGAAGTTTTCTGGAAAAGTGAACTTTAATAAAATAATTTAGTGGTGGATATACATTGCTTAGATTACTTATTTTGGGAGTTTACAATCTCAAATTCAAAATTATGCTAAATTTTAGATTCACAAACTAAAATTAGACAATCAAAAAGGAAATCTAACTTTTTTGTTCTGTAAACCTCTTTGTAGATGATGGGATCTTAATGCGATTTGCTTTTACCGCCTCCGACAGGTACTTGGGTATTGTTGAAGCGTTTGTTGATGCAGGCTGGACGCCAATAAAATTATTTACATTACCGTCTGATGATAATAGGGTTTTTCCAGTCACTGCAACGATCAATTTTGCAGTCCAAAGGGGGTTGCCTATCCAAATGTCACCCATTCAATCAGAGGATCTACATGCCTTAGCTGAAAAAGGATGTGACGCGCTGATCGTTGCAAGTTATAGTTTCAAAATACCTGATTGGCAGCCTTACCTTAAGCATGCAATAAATTTTCATCCCTCCCCCTTGCCTGTTGGTCGGGGTCCATATCCAATGATTCGTGCGATTCAAGAGAGGTTACCAAAGTGGGGCGTTGCTTGTCATAAATTAGCACCTGCATTTGATTCTGGGGACATTTTGTCCGTAGAGGAGTTCGCTCTCGCCGCAACTGACAATCACGATATTTTGGATTTAAAAATTCAAATGGCCAATAAAAAACTAGCTAAAAGAGTTGTTCAAAACTTTCACACGTTGTGGGAGGGCGCAACGCCTCAGGGGCCCAGTGAGTTTTGGAGACTTTGGAACGAAGGTGACAAAACTGTTAACTTTAATTCCTCAGTTGAGGAAATCTTAAAACAAATTGACGCCTTCGGTATGCATGAAGTCATAGCGCATGTTAATGGCTTTAGAGTTCGAGTTAAGCGAGCGCTTGGATGGGTTGAAAATCATACCGATATTCCAGGACATGTGGTCCATGCATTTAGTTCAAACGTTGTCGTAGCAGCTTCCAACGGTTACATTGCTTTGACTGAATGGATCGCAGATGGACCAAGTCCAGCTCCAACTAACTCCAAATAATAGCTTTCCTTAGTGATACCACCCGATGGTGGATGAGTTTTTTCTCATAGAATGCTTCAACTTTGTTTTTTGGTTTAATTTCTGCAAATTTTGGTTAATAGGAGCTTTACATGTTAGAGATATTTAGCAGCCCAGATATTTGGTTGGCTTTGTTACAAATTTGTATCATCAACGTTGTGCTGAGTGGTGACAATGCTGTAGTTATTGCACTTGCTTGTAGGTCTTTGCCTGCAAAGGAAGCCAAGCTTGCATTTATGGTGGGGGCAGTTGGAATTATTGTGTTGATGACGGGTTTGACCGCCGCTGCTTCGTATTTATTAGATATTCCTTATGTGGCAATCGTTGGTAGTGTTTTATTGATTTGGATTGCCATAAAACTTCTAGTGCCTGAAGATGAGAATGACGATGTTAAGGGCGGTGCGCACTTTTGGGAGGCCGTTAAGATCATTATCATTGCTGACATTGTGATGAGCCTTGATAACGTGCTTGGCATGGCCGCCGTCGCCAAAGGACATCTTTGGATGCTTTTTGTCGGTATGATCATTACCATTCCATTGATCTTATTTGGAAGTGCTCTCATTATGAGGCTGATGGAGCGCTTCCCTATCGTCATTACTTTGGGTGCCGCTTTGCTAGGTTACGTGTCTGGTGAAATGGTGGTCGATGATCCTGCAATTGCAGACTACTTGGCTGCTAACATACCCAATGCAAATATTTTCTTCCCAATTATGGGTGCACTCATCGTTGTTGGGGCGGGCAAGTTTATGGAGTACAGGCACAAAGCTAAGGGTTCTGAACAGGTTGGCTAATTTGTAAATATCCCTGTTACACCAATTAATCGTGAGCCCGTCTAAATATCTATATATTTGACGGGTTTTATTTTTTTGTCTCTACACATTGAAAACCCTAGCTCCACTTGGACTGGTTTGACCTATCATTTGAAATCTGTTGAGTCGCATCCAGTGATTCTGATTTTAAAGGGCAAGGGACTATGTCGATTAATCCAAACTTCAATAGAAGAGCACTCATTGGAGGGATGGGAGTGCTGGCACTTCCTTCAACTCAGTTGTGGGCACAAGAAGCAGAATATCCTAATAAGCCAATTGAATTAGTAGTCCCTGCAGCTGCTGGAGGGGGGACAGACGCTGTATCCCGCGCTTTCTCCGAGGCTGTAAAAAAATACCTAAATCAACCGGTTACAGTGAACGATAAACCAGGTGCTTCTGGAGCAATTGGTATGGGGGACATGATCAACTCCAAGCCAGATGGATACAAATTATGTATGGTTATTGTCGAAATTACTATTCTCCCCGCACTGGGATTAACCAAGTACACATACGAAGATTTCATACCGATTGCTCAGCTAAATGCTGACCCTGCAGCGATCACAGTTAAGGCGGATGCTCCTTGGAATACGATTGAGGAGTTTCTAAGTGAAGCTCAAAAGTTTCCTGGAAATGTAAAAATGGGCAACGCAGGAAATGGCTCTATTTGGCATTTGGCGCACGCCTCTTTAGAGGATAAAGTGGGAGTTAAATTTAATCCAATTCCCTTTCAAGGTGCAGCCCCCGCAGTCGTAGCCTTGCTAGGCGGTCACATAGATGCGGTGTCCGTAAGTCCAGGGGAGGTCTCAGCACAGGTGGCGGCGGGTAAATTAAAGACGCTTGCGGTTATGTCCGATCAGCGGGTTAAAGGTTTCGAGAAAGTTCCGACCCTGAAAGAAAGAAAAATCGATCTCTCTATAGGAGCATGGAGAGGACTTGCTGCTCCTAAGGGCACTCCGGCTAATGTGATTGCAACACTGCGCACAGCAGCTAAGGGGGCCGCCTCTGAGCCCATGTTTAAAGAGTCCCTTGACAAGTTAAACCTCGGTTTGGTTTATAACGATGCTGATGGATTCAAACAACTCATGCAAAGGGACAGTGAGATGTTTAAAAAGCTGGTAGCAAAAATTGGATTAAAGGCCTAAACCAATACTAAACTGCATACAAATGGATTATTTGCACGCTTGAAATGCCATTTGCCATGCAACGCCAGGGTTAGAACAGGTATTGTTCGGGTAATCGAGAGTTGTGTCGGCTATAATAAAGTGCTTTTTAGCACCTTCTAATCACACGCCCACGCTCTATTTAAAGACCAATCCCTCGAACTTAAACACCCTCGAAGAGTACTCTCTTAATGGTGCGATGGGCGTCACCGAAATATAAACGGAGAACCCATTGCTTTTGTCTCTTCAGGGAAAATCCCCTCCAGCCATCTTGGCACTTGCGGACGGTACCGTCTATGTGGGTCATTCAATTGGTGCAACCGGTCAAAGCGTTGGGGAAGTTGTCTTCAACACTGCGTTGACAGGGTATCAAGAAATTCTCACTGACCCAAGTTATTGTCAGCAGTTGGTAACGCTGACGTATCCCCATATCGGTAATTACGGCATCAACCGAGAGGACGTTGAATCTGATCGTGTTCACGCTGCAGGTTTGATCATCAAGGATCTTCCTATGATTGCCTCTAACTTTAGAAGCAATGAAGATTTAACGTCCTATCTAACACGCCAAGGGACTGTCGCAATTGCAGGAATTGATACCCGAAGTCTGACCAAGCGACTTAGAACTTTTGGTGCGCAAAATGGTGCCATATTGGCACTTCCCGGCGGACAAATCCTGGACGCTGCAGGCTTAAAAATAGCATCAGAGAAGGCCCTGGCTGCAGCTCGATCAGCCCCCTCGATGAGTGGTCTGGACTTGGCCCAAAAAGTCTCCATCACAAAATCATTCCAGTGGACAGAGTCTGAATGGGTTTTAGGCAAAGGCTACGGTACGCCGTCTGATCTAAAGTTTCACGTTGTTGCTTATGACTTTGGTGTGAAAAGAAATATCCTACGAATGTTGAGTCAAAGGGGCTGCAAAATTACAGTTGTGCCCGCTAAGACCAGCGCTCAGGATGTGATGGCCCTAAAGCCTAGTGGCGTATTTTTATCTAACGGCCCAGGTGATCCTGAGCCGTGTGATTATGCAATCAAGGCCGCAGGAACACTGATTGAATCTGGAGTTCCTACTTTTGGTATCTGCCTTGGTCATCAAATCATGGCTCTTGCAAGTGGGGCAAAAACCTTTAAGATGAAATTCGGTCATCACGGTGCAAACCACCCCGTTCAAGAGCTCTCTAGCAAGCGTGTTTCCATCACCAGCCAAAACCATGGTTTTGCAGTGAATGCAGATACCTTGCCGGCAAATTTAAAGGCAACTCATGTCTCTTTATTTGATGGAACAATTCAAGGTTTGATGCGTACCGATCGCCCTGCATTTTGTTTCCAAGGGCATCCCGAGGCATCCCCAGGCCCTCACGATATAGATTATTTATTTGACCGCTTTACAGCGCTCATGGAGAAGAGTTAAATGCCCAAGCGCACTGATATTAAAAGTATTTTGATCATTGGAGCTGGGCCGATCATCATTGGCCAAGCTTGTGAGTTTGATTATTCCGGCGTCCAGGCCTGCAAGGCACTCAGAGAGGAGGGATTTAAAGTCATTTTGATCAACAGCAATCCTGCCACGATCATGACAGATCCATCAACTGCAGATGTGACCTACATTGAGCCCATTACTTGGCAAACTGTTGAGAAAATCATTGCAAAAGAACGACCAGATGCAATTTTGCCAACGATGGGGGGACAAACTGCTCTCAATTGTGCGCTTGATCTGTGGCATCACGGTATTCTTAAAAAATACAACGTCGAGTTAATTGGTGCAAGTCCTGAGGCTATTGATAAAGCAGAGGATAGACTCAAATTTAAAGATGCGATGACCAAAATTGGTCTGGGCTCTGCACGCTCTGGCATCGCTCACAGTATGGATGAAGCCTGGACTGTTCAAAAGAGTTTGGGTTTCCCAACCGTCATACGTCCAAGTTTCACGCTCGGGGGTACGGGGGGGGGTATTGCCTATAACTCAGAAGAGTTTGAAACAATTTGTAAGCGAGGTTTAGAGGCTTCACCCACCAATGAGCTTTTGATCGAGGAGTCGCTCCTGGGTTGGAAAGAGTACGAGATGGAGGTGGTCAGAGACCGAGCAGACAACTGCATTATTGTTTGCTCCATCGAAAACTTAGATCCCATGGGGGTTCATACGGGTGACTCCATAACTGTTGCACCCGCACAGACCCTGACGGACAAAGAATATCAAATCATGCGCAACGCCTCTTTGGCTGTGTTGCGTGAGATTGGAGTGGATACGGGTGGCTCCAACGTCCAGTTTGCAGTCAACCCAGTTGATGGACGAATGATCGTGATTGAGATGAATCCACGGGTTTCTAGGTCATCTGCGCTGGCTTCTAAAGCAACGGGATTTCCGATTGCCAAAATTGCAGCTAAATTAGCTGTTGGCTACACCTTAGATGAGCTTAGAAATGAGATAACCGGTGGTGCAACACCCGCTAGTTTTGAGCCAAGCATTGATTATGTGGTTACAAAGATTCCAAGGTTTGCGTTTGAGAAATTTCCACAAGCAGACTCAAGATTAACCACTCAGATGAAGTCTGTTGGTGAAGTGATGGCGATGGGGCGTACCTTCCAAGAATCTTTTCAAAAGGCGCTTAGAGGCCTTGAAGTAGGTGTTGACGGTATGAACCAAAAGACTTTGGACCGAGAGGTTTTAGAGAAAGAGCTTGGTGAACCAGGCCCCGAGAGGATTTGGTACGTAGGGGATGCGTTTGGTTTAGGAATGAGCGTAGCAGAGGTTCATGCCCTAACAAAAATTGATCCCTGGTTCTTAGTTCAAATTGAAGAAATCATCAAGATTGAATTAGAAATCGATCAATTAACTGCTAGCAAAGGCGCTGCTGCCTTAGACGCTGTTGATGGTGTGTCTTTGCGAAAGTTAAAACAAAAAGGGTTCTCCGACAGACGCCTTGCCAAGTTATTAA
Organism: uncultured Burkholderiales bacterium; assembly: GCA_903910745.1. Classification (GTDB taxonomy): domain Bacteria; phylum Pseudomonadota; class Gammaproteobacteria; order Burkholderiales; family Burkholderiaceae_C; genus Limnohabitans. The sequence continues at coordinate 21,652 of CAIWAO010000086.1, read as the reverse complement.
CCACCACAGAGCAAGCCGTTAGGGATCGCAGACATTTGCTTGGAATTAGGCCCGTTTATAAACGCGTAGATACTTGCGCTGCAGAGTTTGAAACCCGTACAGCTTATATGTACTCGACATATGAAGATGAGTGCGAGTCCGAGCCTACAGATAAAAAGAAAATAATGGTCCTAGGCGGGGGCCCGAACCGGATCGGACAAGGCATTGAGTTTGATTACTGCTGCGTTCATGCGGCTCTTGCCTTGCGCGAAGATGGCTATGAAACCATCATGGTCAACTGTAACCCAGAGACCGTGTCAACTGATTTTGATACGAGCGACAGATTGTATTTTGAGCCCCTTACCTTAGAGGATGTGTTAGAAATAGTTGATAAAGAAAAACCTCTTGGTGTCATCGTTCAGTACGGAGGTCAAACCCCGTTGAAATTGGCTCTTGGTTTAGAGGCCGCTGGTGTGCCCATCATCGGTACGAGCCCAGATATGATCGACGCAGCAGAGGATCGTGAGCGGTTTCAAAAGTTGTTGAACGAGTTAAAACTCTTACAACCTCCCAACGCAACTGCACGAACAGAGCCCGAGGCGCTTCTTAAAGCGCAGGCTCTTGGATATCCTCTCGTGGTTCGACCCAGTTACGTTTTGGGTGGACGCGCGATGGAGATCGTCCATGAGCAAAAAGACCTTGAGAGATATATGCGAGAGGCGGTCAAGGTCAGTCATGACTCACCAGTGCTTTTGGACCGATTCCTAAACGATGCGATTGAATGTGATGTAGACGCGCTCAGTGACGGTGTTGACGTCTTCATTGGCGGGGTGATGGAGCATATTGAACAAGCCGGCGTACACAGTGGAGATTCAGCCTGTTCCTTGCCTCCCTATTCATTGTCAGTTGAAACCGTAAAAGAGCTTAAGATTCAAACCGCTGCAATGGCCAAAGGTCTGAACGTGGTTGGATTGATGAACGTACAGTTTGCAATCCAAAAACAAAATGGCAAGGATGTTATCTACGTTTTAGAGGTCAACCCAAGAGCCAGCAGAACGGTCCCCTATGTCAGCAAAGCCACAGGTATTCAACTTGCGAAAGTTGCTGCGAGATGCATGGTTGGTCAGTCCTTGGCATCACAAGGGATAACCAAAGAGGTCAACCCACCTTACTTTAGCGTCAAAGAGGCGGTATTCCCATTCGTTAAATTCCCAGGTGTCGATACGATCTTAGGCCCAGAGATGAAATCAACGGGTGAAGTTATGGGGGTTGGTAAAACGTTTGGAGAGGCTTTTGTGAAAAGTCAAATAGGTGCTGGAACACGTTTTCCAAGACCCACAGATGAGATTAAAAAGATCTTCCTCACCGTTAAAAATAATGACAAACCAAGAGCGATTGAGCTTGCTCGAACGCTACTGGATATGGGCTTTGAGCTGGTAGCAACCAGGGGTACCGCAGCTGCAATTTCCGCGGCTGGTTTGAAGGTCACGCCCGTCAACAAAGTGGCAGAGGGGCGTCCCCATGTTGTAGATATGATCAAGAACAATGAGGTTGCAATGGTCATCAACACAGTCGAGGAGCGTCGCAATGCAATTGCCGACTCGCGTCAAATCAGGACATCCTCACTAATGGCGCGTGTGACAACGATAACTACAATGGCCGGTGCAGAAGCTGCCGTCGAGGGCATGAAACACATGGACTCTCTAGGCGTTTACTCTGTACAAGAAATGCACTCTCAACTGGTTTAATGGGTACCTTTAATTTAAATCTCTTGGTTTGTGTGCAACTTTGATATTTTGTTTTTTGAAACTTTTTAACTGAACTTATGGCGACTATTCCAATTACAAAGCGCGGTGCTGAAAAACTTAAGGAGGAGCTCCACAGGCTTAAAACGGTGGACCGTCCTTGGGTGATTAATGCTATTTCTGAGGCCAGAGCACAGGGAGACCTATCAGAAAATGCTGAATACGACGCCGCCAAAGATAGGCAAGGCTTTATTGAGGGCCGTATTCAAGAAATAGAGAGCAAACTCTCTATGGCACAAATTATTGATCCCTCCTCGCTTAACGCAGATGGATTGGTCGTATTTGGCTCAACCGTTGAGCTAGAGGAGGAGTCAACTGGTGAAAAAGTAACCTACCAAATTGTGGGTGAAGATGAGGCGGATCTTAAACTTGGGTTGATCAACGTTAGTAGTCCTATAGCTAGAGCACTTATTGGTAAAGAGGAGGGAGACTCTGCGGTTGTCCAGGCTCCTGGCGGACAAAAGCGCTATGAGATCGTAGCTGTTTCATATAAATAATCCAGCCCACCCGTCTAAAGCACCACATTAATCACCATATAAATTACCATGGGAAGACTTAAACTTTTTTTAGCCGCCTTTTGGTGGGGAAGTTTAAGCGCCATCGGCTTTCTCGTTGTGCCTTTGCTGTTCATTAATATGCAAACTCCGGCAGAGGCAGGGCGAATTGCCGGTATTTTGTTTACTGCACAAACCTGGGTTTGCGTGGTTTGTGGAATAGCCTTGATTTTGGCCTCCAGACGACAATCTCAAGACGACTCGCTCTTTAATCGTGAAAATGTGAAGGTCTCCCCATCAGGTTGGGTAGTCACGGGGATGCTTTGCGCCACGGTGATGGAGTTTGCTGTATCCCCCCGAATTCTTGCTCACGAGAATTTGCCACTTTGGCACTCGGTTGGAAGCGCGCTTTATTTTGCTCAATGGGTTTGTGCCACAGGCTACATATGGCGTTTTTACACGAAGGTAAAACGCCTGAACTAACATTGCCATAAAGAGCAAGTTAGCAAACTAAAAGCCGCAGGGCTGGCGACTAGTGCATACCAAGAACTAGTGCAAATTAATTGTCAAGATTTCTTTTCTTGATTGATTTTTGCTTGGGCTTAGCTCGTTTGATTTGCCCCCCAGCACTTAGTCTTTGGTTACCGAGTACTTTGACAGTTTTAACCTCTGGGCGTTGACCGCCTCTCTTAGAGTACTTCAGTACCTTGAACTCTCTAGGGCCAGGCATTCTGTCTTCGCTGACGGTTTTCTCTTTTTCCTCAATTGGACGCCAAAGCACAAGGAGCTTGCCGATATGCTGAATTGGCGCTGCACTTAGCTGTTCGGCAAGAGATAAAAACATCTCCTCTCGTGCCGCCCGGTCGTCCCCGTGAACACGGATTTTGATTAATCCGTGGGCATTTAGGGCTGCATTTATTTCTTTGGTTACAGAAGCGCTCAACCCCTCTTGGCCTATCATAACGACAGGCGTAAGGTGGTGAGCATTGGCGCGGTGTACTTTGCGCTGACTAGGTGTTAGGATAATTGCTGACATCGTTGTATTATCCTCCCTCACAACGGGAACTCTAGTGAAAGTTAAAACTCAAAGCAAAAAAGTTAATAAGGCGTGGTTAAATGACCATGTTAATGACCCCTACGTCAAGCTCGCTAAGAAAGAGGGCTACCGTGCCAGGGCCGCTTATAAGCTAAAAGAAATTGATGAGGAATTAAAACTCATCAAACCAGGCGATGTTGTGGTTGATTTGGGATCAACCCCAGGCGCTTGGAGTCAGTATGTGCGTCGCAAACTCGCCCCAGACGGCGCTGCAAGTGGGGAGCTTGACGGCTCGATCATCGCCCTTGATATCTTGCCTATGGACCCGATCGAGGGGGTCGAGTTTATTTTGGGTGATTTTCGAGAGCCTATAGTTGGCAGCCAATTGACCGAGGTCCTAAAAGGGCGAGTTGTCGACGTCGTTGTCTCAGATATGGCTCCCAACCTATCTGGAATCGAATCCGCCGATGCAGCCCGAATCTCTCACCTTGTTGAATTGGCGCTGGAATTTGCGCAAACCCATATGAAAAAAGAGGGTGCTTTGGTGGTCAAAGTATTCCACGGAAGTGGTTACAGCCAACTCGTAAAACTTTTTAAAAACACCTTTAAAGTCGTCAAGCCCATGAAACCCAAGGCCAGTAGGTCCAATTCGGCAGAAAACTTTATCGTAGGTATTGGCCTAAAAGAAGGTGGGCTTTGACCTTTTTTAGGCTAAAGAACTGCTGAACAGTGATATTTCAGCTCCCAAGGTTGCAAATTTAGCAAAACCTTAGCAGCTTTGGGGCTGAAAGTGATAAAAGAGTGGGTTATCAGTCTTGAAAAGACTAAAATGTATCTTCATATGAACTCTTAATCCCTCTCGGTAAGGGTTTTATTTTCTGGAGCTTGCATTGAATAATCAATGGTTTTCTAAAGTGGCCGTATGGCTAGTTGTTGCGTTGGTACTTTTCACAGTATTCAAGCAATTTGATTCACACACCCAGGGCAGCTCCGGCTATCTTGCCTATTCTGACTTCTTGGACGAAGTACACGGAAAGAGAATTAAATCTGCCGTGATCCAAGAGGGACAAGGCGGCTCAGAGATTTTGGCAGTCACCACAGACGACAGGAAAGTTCACACCAATGCCACCTATTTAGATCGTGGTTTGGTTGGAGACTTAATTGCCAACAACGTGAAGTTTGATGTAAAACCACGCGAGGAGAGCTCGCTTTTGATGACGCTCCTCGTTAGCTGGGGCCCTATGCTTTTGTTGATTGGTGTGTGGATTTATTTCATGCGTCAAATGCAAGGCGGTGGTAAGGGGGGCGCATTTAGTTTTGGTAAAAGTCGCGCTCGCATGTTGGATGATTCAAACAACCAAGTTACCTTTGCTGACGTGGCCGGTTGCGATGAGGCAAAAGAAGAGGTTAAGGAAGTTGTAGAGTTCTTAAAAGATCCGCAAAAATTCCAAAAACTTGGTGGTCGCATTCCCAGAGGCTTGCTCCTCGTGGGTCCTCCAGGAACAGGTAAAACATTACTTGCAAAAGGTATTGCAGGTGAAGCCAAGGTGCCCTTTTTTAGCATCTCTGGCTCTGATTTTGTTGAAATGTTTGTCGGCGTGGGTGCAGCCCGCGTTCGCGACATGTTTGAGAATGCAAAGAAGAATGCGCCTTGTATCATTTTCATCGATGAAATTGATGCCGTTGGTCGCCAGCGTGGTGCCGGTCTGGGTGGGGGCAATGATGAGCGTGAGCAAACGCTCAATCAAATGCTGGTTGAGATGGATGGCTTTGAGACAAACTTGGGTGTTATCGTAGTTGCAGCGACAAACCGTCCCGATATTTTGGACTCTGCTCTACTAAGGCCAGGACGTTTTGATCGTCAAGTTTATGTCCAACTCCCAGATATCCGTGGTCGTGAGCAGATTTTGAACGTTCACATGCGCAAAGTACCAATTGGTCAAGACGTCAATGCCTCAGTTATTGCACGCGGTACCCCTGGAATGAGTGGCGCAGACTTGGCTAACCTTTGCAACGAAGCCGCATTAATGGCGGCCCGGCGCAGTGCTCGCGTAGTGGAGATGCAAGATTTTGAGAAAGCAAAAGACAAAATTTTGATGGGTCCAGAGAGAAAGAGCATGGTCATGCCAGAGGAGGAACGGGTCAACACAGCCTATCACGAGTCTGGACACGCCTTGATTGGTCGTTTGTTGCCTAAGTGCGATCCTGTTCACAAAGTCACAATCATTCCTCGCGGTCGCGCCCTTGGGGTTACGATGAGTTTGCCTGAAAAAGACCGCTATAGCTACGACCGTGAGTACATGTTGAACCAAATCAGTATGCTCTTTGGTGGACGAATTGCTGAAGAGGTTTTCATGAACCAAATGACAACAGGTGCCTCAAACGACTTTGAGCGTGCAACTCAAATTGCTCGCGATATGGTCATGCGCTACGGCATGTCTCAAGCCCTTGGTCCAATGGTTTACGCTGAAAATGAGGGCGAAGTGTTTTTGGGTAGGTCTGTGACGAAGACAACACACATGAGCGAATCAACAATGAAGAAAGTGGACGACGAAGTTCGCTCAATCATTGATACCCAATACAACTTAGCAAGAAGATTGATAGAGGAAAACCAAGATAAGATGCATGCCATGGCTCATGCTCTTCTTGAGTGGGAGACTATTGATATTGAGCAACTTGATGACATCATGGCTGGGCGTGCGCCCCGTCCCCCTAAAGATTGGTCCCCGCGCATCCCACCCTCTGGAGATGGAAGCGGCGGAACTGGACAGTCAGTCACTGTAAGTCCAGCACCTAATGCGGCTTGAAACTAAGATTTTTCAAATCTAAATAAAACCTCAACATACAACAACCTTTTTTATAAAAAGTGTTGTATGTTATGAATAATTCAAGTGGGTTAAATGGTTAATAGTACTGAATTCTCGGGGCCTCGGCCCCTTGATTTTTTTTGGTCAACCACAAGGTTTCAAGTTGCATTAAACAAGCCCTTGATTATGGGTATCGTCAATGTTACGCCTGATTCATTTTCTGATGAGGGCCAGCACTCAAGTCCCAAATCAGCTATAAAGCACGCAGAAAAACTCGTTAAAGATGGTGCGGATATCCTGGACATCGGGGGCGAGTCATCTCGTCCTGGTGCAACGCCTATTAGTGCCGATGAAGAATGGTCAAGGATTAGCGAAGTTATTGATGAACTTATTAAGTGGAATATACCAATTTCACTTGACTCTTATCGACTCTTAACTCAGCTCAAAGCTTTAGACAAGGGAGTTGATATCATCAACGATATCTGGGCCCTTCAGCAAGAGGGGGCAGAGAAAGCATTGGTTGGCTATGGTTGCGGTGTTTGCTTAATGCACATGAAAGGTGAACCCCTTTCCATGCAACGCGCCCCTATGCAGGGTAGTTGCGTTGAAGCATTCTTATCGGTGAAACAATTCCTATCTATGCGTGTAGAAAGCTTAATTGATACGGGCTATGCTAAAGATAGAATCGCAATTGACCCTGGAATTGGATTTGGTAAGACAGTTCAGCAAAACCTGTATCTTTTAAAAAACCAACACGATCTGCTTGAGATAGGCTACCCGTTGTTGATTGGCTGGTCCAGGAAGTCCACTTTGGGAGAGGTGAGCGGGGGCTCTGTTCAAGAGCGTTTAATTCCAAGCATCGCTGCTTTAGTAATGGCCCTGGAGAGGGGGGCGAAAATACTTAGAGTTCACGATGTCAAAGAAAGCGTTCAAGCACTTAAAATTTGGAATGCGGTTCGGCTAAGTTCTTAAAAAATTCATTCTATAGATAATCCCTTAGCAATGCGTTTAGTTTAACAAACATACTATTCATAACAACATGACAAGACAATATTTTGGAACCGACGGGATTCGCGGCACTGTGGGGAAGGCCCCAATCACACCTGATTTTGTCTTAAAGTTAGCTCATGCTGTGGGACATGTTCTTCGAAGAACTGAGGCAAGGCCAACTGTTTTGATTGGTAAGGACACTCGGATTTCGGGCTATATGCTTGAGTCCGCGCTTGAATCAGGATTTAATTCTGCAGGCGTAGATGTGATTTTGCTTGGGCCACTACCCACCCCAGGCGTGGCCTATTTGACTCGCGCTCAAAGAGCCTCATTAGGGGTTGTTATCAGTGCAAGTCACAATCCTTATGCTGACAACGGTATTAAGTTCTTCAGTGCCAAGGGCTCTAAGTTAGATGACGAATGGGAGCTCTTGGTAGAGCAGGCCCTTGAAGAGCCAGCCAACTGGGTTGAATCAATTAGCCTTGGACGCTCAAAGCGTTTAGATGATGCGGCGGGCAGATATATCGAGTTTTGTAAAAGCACTTTTGCAAATGATTTGACCCTCAAAGGGCTCAAAATTGTTGTTGATGCAGCCAACGGGGCTGCTTACCAAATCGCACCTAAAGTGTTTCATGAACTCGGTGCAGAAGTGTTATCGATTGGTTGCTCTCCAGATGGATTTAATATCAACAAGGATGTAGGAGCAACCCACCCTGAGGCGCTCGTCAAGGCAGTGCTTGAGAGTAAGGCCGATTTCGGTATAGCCCTTGACGGTGACGCAGATCGACTTCAATTTGTTGACAAAGCAGGAAGACTCTTCAATGGGGACGAGATTTTATACTTGATGGTTGATGAGCGCCTTGGCAATGCTCAAAAAGTCAAGGGTGTAGTAGGTACCCTGATGACCAACATGGCAGTCGAGTTGGCACTAAAAGACAGGGGTGTAAATATGGTTCGCGCCAAAGTGGGGGACCGGTATGTGCTCGAGGAACTCGAGCGCAAAGGATGGATTTTAGGGGGGGAGGGCTCAGGTCATCTTTTGGCTCTGGATAAACATACAACGGGAGACGGCATCATCAGTGCTCTTCAAGTCCTGCAAGCGTGCGTTAGAAAACAGACCACACCCGCTGAGATTTTGAAGGACGTTAAACTCTTTCCCCAAATACTGCTTAACCTGCCTTTAAAGCCAGATATGGATTGGCAAAAGAATGTTGAATTTAAGCGCAGAAACGCAGAAATCACCGAGCAACTAAAAGGTCAGGGAAGGCTCCTCATCCGCCCCAGTGGGACGGAGCCATTGCTGCGTATCATGGTTGAGGCAAAGGAGGGTATTGAGGTCAAACCTTTGGCGGAATACTTGGCCAAGGCTTTTGATATCTAAAGGTTTTTGGGTCTGATGGTTGTAATACTGTGTAAGGTTTTGTAAATCAACGTACTTATCACCATAGCCGGGTAATTACGGGTCAACCAAACGCCTTTACAAGCGTTAATATTAACTACATACTGCTTTAACAAAATAGGCCAATAATACGGACTACTCATGGACTGAAAAGTCTGATTGAAAGTCTTTTGAAAGGTAGATTAAAAATGAAATCAAAACTAAAAATCTCTCGTCAATTAGGTTTTGCGTGCATTTGCTTAAGCGCCTTTTGTGCATCGTATGCACAGCAGCAAGCACGAGTGGTCTCTAGCACTCCGATCGTAAAACAGTTCTACACCCCCCAACAGGTTTGCGGTACCTCACAGGTCGGCGTAGTTGAGCCTAAGAGCGGCGCTGGAGCAGCACTTGGTGCTGTTGCTGGTGGCTTGATTGGGAGCACAATGGGCGGGGGCGCTGGGCAAGCCGCATCAACTGCTATTGGAATGATTGGCGGCGCAGTGGTGGGCAATAACATGGAGGCCTCTAGAGTAGATACTCAAAATGTAACGACTTGTACCACTCAAAATACACTTCAAAGTGTGACTGTTTACCAAGTTGTTTATGAGTTTGGTGGTAAACAATACAACGCTGAGATGCAAAATGATCCGGGTCAATTTGTAACGATTCAAATCAATCCAATTGCCCAGGGTCAAATGCCACCCGTTGGATCCGCACCCCCACCAGGGTCAGCACCCATTGGAGCGCCAACCATTGCGAGCACGATCATCGCACCAACCCCCGCTTATGTTGGCGCTCCATATCCCTATGCTTACCCCTATGCTTACCCCTATCCTTATCCCTATGGATATGCGCCACCCTTATCGATTGGCCTGGGTTTTTACGGCGGATGTTGCTGGCATCATCGTCGCTAGATTTTTTGTGTGACCTGGTATTTGATCAGCATCACTTTAGATTGTTCGCTACTAAATGAAGAGTTCTTCATAACAACTGCCTTAAAGCACCCTGAATTCTGGACGTCTTGGATGTCAACTCTTAGCAGGTCTCTAATTAACCGGATGGGCCTTGGAGAGAGGACTAAACTTTAATATAAGACTAAGCTTAAAGTAAAGGAAGAAATAGTAAAGGAACAATTAGTAAAGGAACAATTAGTAAAGGAACAAATTACCATGAGTTCCTAACCTCTCGTTCAGCCAAGCGAAGTAAGGTTTAGACTCAGGACATAATTTTTCAATTCAGTTTAGGAAATCCGAAATGCATCCTCTTCATCACCATGTCATTACTATTGATTTAGCAAAAATACGACCTACTCAGGTGTCTATTGGGTATGAAGAGGTGAAAAAGAAAAGAAAAGAGTGGCAAGAGTTGTCAAATAAGGATAGAAAAGTTTTGCTCAATAGCCATTGGTTTCCTAGCATATTGGGCCCAAGGGGCGAGTACTTTATTATTGATCACCATCACCTTGGAATGGCGCTTCATTTGGAGAATCAAAGCAGTGTCAATTTGACCGTATTAAAAGATTTTTCATTGCTTAATCTTGATACATTTTGGCGCGTCATGGAGTTCCACCAGTGGGTTCATCCATTTGATGAGTCGGGAAATAGGGTTTCATTCTCTAAAATCCCCACAACTGTTTCCAAACTACGGGATGATCCTTACCGCAGTCTGGCAGGTTTGGCCAGAGAGCACGGCGCATTTGCTAAGGACTTGACGCCCTACAGTGAATTTTTATGGGCAGATTTCTTTCGCACAAGAATACCCAAAAAGAAACTGCTCAAATGGGATTTGGCGATTGAGAGCGCTGTGCAGTGCGCAAAAACCCAAGAGGCAAGTTATTTACCTGGTTGGGTGGGCGTTGTTACAAAATCGCGGTAAATGGGAACCTTTTTACAAAAATATGAAGTTAGATCATTTTGTAGAAAAATAATGGGTCTAAATTAGACTGCTTTTAGGGGGTATATTTATAATAAATTCATTATTTTGGTGCATACTAAGACGTTGGGAAAATTACCTTCTATGCAACCAATCTCTAATTTTTCTTTAAGCTCAGAGCGTTCAGTTCAGTTAATAGACAGGGATCTTAGTTTCCTGGCGTTTAATAGGCGCGTCTTGGCATTGTCGCAACAAAGCACAATACCGCTGCTTGAGAGACTTCGCTATCTTTGTATTGTCTCTTCCAACTTAGACGAGTTCTTTGAGGTTCGGGCATCATTGCACCTGAGTGCATCTAAAAGCGAAATTGAGAACCCCCAATACTCAGCCCAAAGTTATGCCAACATCAGCCACGCTGCACACCAACTTGTTGAGGATCAGTACCGGGTTTATAACGACAATCTAATTCCAGCGTTCGCAAAAAAAGGAATCCATATTCTTGGGTACAACGAACGAAACTTTGAACAGACCGCTTGGGTTAAGAAGTATTTCGATCAAGAGGTGAGACCACTCCTCATTCCTGTTGGGCTTGATCCAGCGCACCCATTTCCCCAAGTCGCTAATAAATCCCTTAACTTTATTGTTCGCTTAAAAGGTAAAGATGCACTGGGTAGACATAACGAGATTGCAATCGTCAAAGTTCCGCGTGTGTTGCCTCGCTTGGTTAAGTTGCCCTCAAAAATATCTAAGAATCAGACGCTTTTAATATCACTCTCAAGCATTATAAGGGCGCATTTAAAGGATCTTTTTGAAGGCAGAGAAGTCGTTCATTTCTCACAGTTTAGGGTGACCAGAAATTCAGACCTCTCAGTAGATGAGGAGGATGTCCGCAATCTTCGCACTGCGCTTCGCCAAAGTCTTGAACATAGACAGTACGGTGAAGCAGTCAGGCTAGAAGTATCTGCAGGTTGTACGGAGTATTTATCTGAATTTTTGCTCAGAGAATTTGATTTACCCAAAGAGGCCTTGTATCCGGTTCAAGGACCCGTTAATTTAGTTCGACTGAATCAGGCAATCGACTTGGTGGGTAATCCTGCATTGCTCTTTAAGCCTTATGCAGCCTCATTTCCTGTGCAACTCAACCCAAATTTATCTATTTTTGAGCAAGTCTCTCAGTCTGATATTTTGTTTCACCAACCCTTTGAGAGCTTTGACGGCGTATTGGCCTTTCTTCGTGAGGCGGTCAATGACCCCAATGTGCTTGCCATCAAACAAACTATCTATAGAACTGGTTCCAACTCTGAGTTGATGGATTTACTCAGGCAAGCCGTAATCAAAGGCAAGGAAGTCACTGCGGTTGTTGAGTTAAAAGCTCGCTTTGATGAGGAGGCCAATATAAACTGGGCCGACCGGCTTGAACAAATTGGAGCTCAAGTGGTGTACGGCGTGGTTGGGCTCAAGACACACGCCAAGATGCTACTGATCACACGCAGGGAGGGCAAGTATCTCAGGCGTTACGCTCATCTATCCACCGGCAATTACAACCCCATCACCGCGAAACTATATACCGACATTAGTTTCCTCACCAAAGACCCTGACATCACCTCTGATGTTGAGAACATATTCATACACTTAGCGAGTCAAAGCACCCTACCTAAGCTTAAGACGATTTGGCTAGCTCCCTTTGCGCTTCAAAATAACCTTGTAGCTGCTATAGACAAAGTTGCCAAGCAGGTTAGGGCAGGTAAAGAGGGGCGAATTGTTCTTAAGATGAATTCTTTAACCGATGAGCGACTTGCCCATGCATTGATTCAAGCGGCCAAGTGGGGTGTGAATATAGATTTGATCGTACGAGGAGCGTGCATATTGCCAGCTCAAGTGCCGGGTGTAAGTGAGCGCATTAAAGTGCGCTCCATTGTTGGACGCTTCCTTGAGCATACCCGAGTCTTTTATTTTCGATCAGGTGAGGAAGAAAGCCTTTATTTATCAAGCGCAGATTGGATGAACCGCAATATGCTCAGGCGCATTGAACTGGTTTGGCCAATCAAAAACGAAACTCTGAAGCGTAGGGTAATTGATGAATGTTTAGTTGCCTATTTGTATGATACGAAAGATGCTTGGGAGTTAGAGCCTACTGGGCAATATACTCTTGTGAGTGAGAAAACCGATGGACCCAAGCTTAGCGCTCAACAAGCCCTAATGTTGCGCTACGGCGCAAGGAGGATTTAGATGGACTTGATATTGTGGAGACATGCTGAGGCCTTTGAAGCACAGGGAGAGGAGGCCGATATGAACCGTTCTCTTACCCCTAGGGGTGAGCGCCAAGCCGCTCGGATGGCCCAGTGGCTGGATCGCCAATTACCCGAGGGCGTAAGGATTTTATGTAGTCCAGCCAAAAGAGCTGAACAAACCGTAGCCGCTTTGGGGCGCAAGTACAAAATTCGAGATGAGTTGTCTCCCCAAAGCCAGCCTGATCAGGTTCTAGAGCTTGTTCAATGGCCCCTTAATAAAAATTCAGTCTTGATAGTCGGGCACCAACCTTTTCTTGGACAAACGGTTGCTAGGCTGTTGTCTCTTCCGTCTGGGGAATGCTCCATAAGAAAAGGGGGGGTTTGGTGGCTGAGGGCGCGTCAAAAGGACGAGCAGCAGCAAACTGTTTTAATCTCTGTTCAAGCGGCAGAGATGCTTTGAAGTGTTTTAGGAGCTAAAAACGAGATCAAACGTCCAACTGGTTTTTTGCCAAGCCGTGATCTCTTCTTTTAGTAAATGTGCGGATTGAGGATATTTCTCAGCCCACTCCTTGGATAGGGTTAACTTAAATATCCTGTTCTCTTCGCTAACTAGGGTCAAACTAATTGACTTGTATTCAGGATCCCTTTTTGCATGGCACAAAATTACAGCTAGTCTTAGGGCCAACAGTTGTTTGATAAAGCCTACGTTGTTAAAGTCGGCCTCCAATTTACGCAGCTTGCCCCTGTGGCCTAATACCAATAAAGAGAGACGGTGAAGCTCAGAGGCGGCAAACCCAGGTGCATCGGTATTGTCTAGAAAATAAGCACCGTGCTTGTGATAATCGCTATGAGAAATAAGTGTCCCAATCTCATGAAGTCTACTTGCCCATTCGAGTTTTTGTATGAGCTTGTTGGGGTCTCCAGATTTAGACTGATCAATGATCATGCCGAGGAAGAACTGGGCAACCTTATTGACCCGCTCCGCTTGTTGGGTATCTAGGTCAGCAATTTTGCTGAGCCTGGAGACTGTTGATCCTCTGATATCGGTTGTGAAATCTGACCTATCCAACATGTCATAAATGACACCGTGCCTGAGTGCACCTTGAGCGAGATGAAGCTCGTCTATCTCTAAAAGGTCAAAGACCGCACTAAGCACACTGATGCCACCGCCGAGCACTGCTTTGCGGTCCTCTTTGAGTCCTTCAAGCCTTAACTTATCATTGAACTGCGCCCGAATCATGGAGCGCTTGAGCCAATTTAGGCTGTCTCTATTGATCAACGATGAGGACCACCCAGCGTAGCCCAAAATATCCGCAACCGCCCCAACTGTCCCAGAAGACCCATACGCCACGTCCCAAGCGTGCCTAGGGTAGATAGACAGTGCCTCATCTAATATGGCCTTGGCCGCAACTTCGGCAGTTTTGAAAGCCGTTGTCGAGTATTCCCCCTCAGGAAAGAACTTCATACTCCAGGCAACGCTTCCAACTCTGTAGGACTCCAAAACCTTGGCATCTAGTCCGCTTCCAATAATGAGCTCTGTGGACCGTCCTCCAATATCGATAACTAGGCGTCTGTCATCTGTGTGTGGAAGTAAGTGAGCCACGCCAAGATAAATTAGACGAGCCTCCTCTCGACCAGAGATGACTTCAATTGGGAAACCAAATACCTTTTGGGCTGTCTCCAAAAACTCTTCTCTATTTCTTGCCTCTCTAAGCGTTTGCGTGGCAACTGCTCTGACCTGGTTTTTTTTAAATCCAGAGATTCTTTCCCCAAACCTACCCAGGCAATCCCACCCCCTTTGCATTGCCTCCCGGGTCAAGTTACGATTAGCGTCTAGGCCATTACCTTGGCGTACAGTTTCTTTAATATATTCTGTACGGTTGATCTGACCATGGTCAAATCGACCAATTTCGAGCCTATAACTGTTACTGCCGAGATCAATTCCGGCTAATAGTGTTCCATTTTGCATAGGAATGAAATCTTAAGTGTTTATTGTGACAATTTGGCGACAATAAAGCAAAATATTACAATTTAATGTCAATTGGAAGTATGTCATGAAATTGTCATTTTACAGACTTACAGTACGTTGCTAGCTTATATTTTTAAGATTTCTTAAGAGTACAGGAACGGAACCCAATTAAACTAAGGACCTAATTTCATGATCAATCGTTTTGCATTAAAAATTGTTGCAGTTGCAGCACTAAGCTTATCAGTTTGCTCTTTTGCTCAGTCTGTGAACGGCGCTGGAGCGAGCTTTCCAAACGACATTTACACAAAATGGACAAGTGATTATTACAAGGAAACCGGAATAAAGATCAACTACGTTTCAGTTGGTTCTGGTGCCGGTTTGAACCAAATTGACGCAAAGACCATCGATTTTGGCGCAACCGACATGCCCCGTACTGATGAGGACCTTGCTAAAAAAGGGCAGTTGCAATTCCCAACCGTTATTGGCGGAGTTGTACCCGTGATCAATCTTGCAGGCGTAGCACCTGGACAATTGCGTTTGACGGGTGAGTTGTTGGCAAACATCTACCTTGGCAAGATTGGTAAGTGGAATGACCCAGCGATCAAGGCATTGAATCCAAATGTTAATCTGCCAGATGCTGAAATCACATCAATCCGTCGTTCAGACGGATCAGGAACATCGTTTCTTTTTACCGACTATTTGAGCAAAGTTAGTCCCGAGTGGAAAGAAAAAGTGGGTGCAAATACAGCCGTTAACTGGCCCAATATTGCCAACGCTGCTGCGGGCAAGGGTAATGACGGTGTTGCTAAATATATCAACAGCTTGCCCAATTCAATTGGTTACGTAGAGTATGTTTACGTTAAGAAAAACAAAATGAATTTTGCAAGTCTTAAAAATGCTGCAGGTAATTTTGTTGAGCCTACCGAAGCCGCTTTCAAATCCGCAGCTTCAGGTGCAAATTGGGCTAAGACTTTCTACCAGATTTTGACCAACCAAACTGAGAAAGACGCTTGGCCAATTACGGGTGCAACTTTTATCGTCATGTATAAATCACAGGACAAGCCTGAAGTCGCTACTCAGGTGCTCAAGTTCTTTGACTGGGCATACAGAACTGGCGATAAAAGTGCAGATGCACTTGACTTCGTAGTCATGCCACCCGCAGTTAAAGAAGAGATCCGTCAAGCTTGGGGTCAAATCAAAGACACTTCTGGCAAAACTATTTCTTACAAATAATTTATTCGTAAGATATACAGCTAATTCGTAAGATATACAGCTATTTGGTTTTTATGTAATGGTGGCCTATGTGTACAAATGCTGTTCATATAGGCCTCAATTTAAGTAGTAGCAATCAAGGGAGAGCCGCTCTTGTCAATTTCATCTATCCCTTCGCAGGAATCCTCTCTAGGTTCGGCGAACTTTCCTCAATATAAAAATCGTACTATGGACGTCCCACCCTCACCAAAAAGCACAAAATATGGAAGTCTTTTTGACCAGATCTTTGGTCTTTTAGCACTTTTATCTGTTTGCTTCACACTGCTTGTCTTGTTTGGAATTCTTTTCTCATTGGTGGTTGGCGCATGGCCTGCGATGAGTCACTTTGGACTAGGTTTTTTGACCAGCACACTTTGGGATCCTGTTAAGGAAGAGTTTGGTGGATTGGTCATGATTTATGGCACTTTGGCTACCTCAATCATTGCATTATTAATTGCAGTCCCAGTAAGTTTTGGTATTGCAATCTTTTTAACTGAATTATCCCCAGGATGGTTAAAGCGTCCTTTGGGGACAGCCATTGAACTTTTGGCTGCGATCCCCTCCATCGTTTATGGAATGTGGGGATTACTCGTCTTTAGTCCAATTTTGGCAACCTACGTTCAATTACCACTGCAACACTTACTTAAGGGGGTACCAGTTCTAGGTCCCTTGGTGAGTGGACCGCCAGTTGGAATTGGAATATTGTCTGCAGGATTTATTCTTGCCATTATGATTATTCCGTTCATCTCCTCCGTTATTCGAGATGTATTTGAAGTCACTCCGCCCCTACTTAAAGAGTCTGCTTACGGTTTGGGTGCAACGACTTGGGAGGTTATCAGTAAAGTGGTATTACCCTACACCAAAGGGGGTGTTGTGGGTGGAGTTATGCTGGGTCTTGGACGTGCCTTAGGTGAGACCATGGCAGTTACATTTGTAATTGGTAATATCAATCAACTCAGCTCAATGAGTCTTTTTGCAGCAGCCAACAGTATCACCTCTGTATTGGCAAGTGAGTTTGCCGAGTCCGCTGAAGGACTTCACAAATCTTCATTGATTTACTTGGGTCTGGTTCTCTTTTTTATCACCTTTGTTGTTCTATCACTTTCAAAAGTGATGCTTGCACAACTTCGTAAAAGCGAGGGTACAAAATCATGACAAAACAAGAAATGATGAACGACCCCAAATATCAGAAGTTTGTTGCTCGAAATAGAGTAAATAAAATAGCCTTAGTTCTATCCATACTCGCAATGGGCTTTGGTCTTTTATGGCTAATTTGGATTCTCTATGAAACACTGGTATTGGGTTTGGGTGGGTTGAGTTTTGCAACCTTGGTTGAGGACACGCCTAATCCGGGAGAGCCAGGTGGGGGGCTTGCAAATGCAATTTTTGGTTCCCTAATCATGGTAACCGTTGCTACTTTAATTGGTACGCCCATCGGAATTATGGCGGGTATTTATTTGGCTGAGTACAACCCTAAAGGGGCTTTGTCAGTAGTTACTCGCTTTGTGAATGACATCTTGCTATCTGCACCCTCTATTGTGATTGGGCTGTTTGTTTACAACATGCTTCTTTTTGCTCACTTCAAAGCCTTCTCTGGCTGGGCAGGATCAATAGCCTTAGCCTTGATTGTGATTCCAGTTGTAATTAGAACCACAGAGAATATGCTCTCACTAATCCCGCCAGGACTTAGGGAGGCAGCTTACGCCTTAGGGACCCCTAAGTGGAAAGTGATCTTAAGTATCACTCTTCGCTCTGCTCAGGCCGGTGTGGTGACTGGAGTGTTGCTTGCAGTTGCTCGTATATCTGGTGAAACCGCTCCACTGCTTTTGACTGCACTGAGCAACCAGTTTTGGTCAACTGATTTGAGCTCACCTATGGCAAGTTTGCCCGTCACTATTTTTAAATTTGCGATGAGTCCTCATGAAAACTGGCAACAACTTGCTTGGGCCGGCGTGTTCTTGATCACTGTTGCAGTTTTGGGTTTGAATATTCTCGCGCGCTCACTCACGAGCCAAAAAAGTTAATAGCAAAAGTTAATAGCAATAGCTAAATAATCAAAGGATCTTAGTCATGGGAACTGCAGTCGCAAATAAGCCAAAAATTACCGTTAAAGATTTGAATTTTTACTACGGTAAATTTCATGCTCTTAAAAACATCAATCTAGAGATTCCAGAAAACCAGGTAACCGCTTTTATCGGTCCATCAGGTTGTGGTAAATCAACTCTCCTGCGCACCTTCAACCGGATGTTTGAGCTCTATCCTGAGCAACGCGCTGAGGGCTCTATTGAGCTTGACGGTGAGAACCTGCTCACCTCACAACTGGACATCTCATTGATCCGTGCCAAGGTGGGTATGGTGTTTCAAAAGCCAACACCTTTCCCGATGTCTATTTATGACAACATTGCATTTGGAGTGCGTTTGTTTGAGAACTTAAACACCAACGACATGGATGACAGAGTTGAGTGGGCGCTTAAAAAGGCTGCACTTTGGACAGAAGTAAAAGACAAGCTCAATCAAAGCGGAAGTGGCCTATCAGGCGGACAACAGCAAAGGCTTTGTATAGCAAGGGGTATTGCAATCAAGCCAGAGATTTTATTGCTCGATGAGCCGTGCTCAGCGCTTGACCCCATCTCGACAGCTAAGGTGGAGGAGCTTATCATTGAGCTCAAGCAAGACTATACAGTAGTGATTGTTACCCACAACATGCAGCAAGCAGCACGTTGTAGCGATTTCACAGCCTACATGTACTTAGGCGACTTAGTCGAGTTTGGTCCAACAGAGCAACTCTTCTTTAAACCTCAACGCAAAGAAACAGAGGATTACATCACAGGACGTTTTGGTTGATTATTTAATTTCAACAACAATTTAAAGTTACAAAATATTAAGGATTTCTCATGCCAGATAAACATCTATCTACTCAATTTGACACCGAAATAAATGATGTATGCTCCCGCGTTATGGAGATGGGTGGCTTAGTTGAGTCTCAAATTAGACAATCTGTTTATTCACTAACTCAACTGAGCACTGAGGTGACTGACCAAGTCGCAGAAGCCGAGAACAGAGTCAATGCCATGGAAGTCGAGATTGACCGTGAACTCAGTTCGATCATTGGTAGACGTCAACCTACTGCAAAAGATTTGCGCTTACTTATGGCCATATCCAAAATTACGGCCAACTTAGAACGAGTTGGAGATGAGGCGCAAAAAATTGCCAAAATGGTTAAATCAATCATTGAAGGCGGTGCACCTCGTAAACTGCCTTCATCTGAGCTTAGACTGGCAACTGAGATGGCAAGTAGCCAACTTCGTAAAGCACTGGACGGCTTTGCAAGGTTGGATACCCAGTCTGCTGTGACCATTTTGAAGGAAGACGATTTAATTGACCAAGAGTTTGATGGTTTCGTCAGAAAACTCATCACTTACATGATGGAAGACCCAAGAACTATTTCTGCAAGTCTTGATTTGTTGTTCATTGCTAAGGCGATTGAGCGAATTGGAGATCATGCGAAGAACATTGCAGAGTGCATCATCTATATTGTAAAAGGTGCTGACATTAGGCATACTTCAATTGCAGAGATTGAGTCTTCTGTACTCTAATTTATTCCTTTAACTAATTATTTTTAAGTTAATAACCATGCGTTCACACTTGCCAAGAGTTCTGATTGTTGAAGATGAGAAGGCGATCGCAGAACTAATTTCTGTGAATTTACGCCACAACGGCTTTACCCCCATTTGGTCAGAGGATGGAGATTCTGCTCAGCGCGAGATCGACTCTGTTTTGCCAGACGTGATTTTGCTAGATTGGATGCTCCCTGGACAAAGTGGGGTTGTACTTGCAAAGAAATGGCGTTTGGACCCTCGCATTAAATCAGTTCCTATTTTGATGCTAACCGCAAGAGGCGATGAAAGCGACAAAGTAATGGGACTAGACGCAGGTGCAGATGACTACATTACAAAACCATTCTCTACCCAAGAGTTGTTGGCACGTATTCGAGCAGTGCTAAGAAGAAGAGCCCCAGAGCAGGTCGCAGAGAGTGTGGCGGTCGGTGCCCTTAACTTAGACGGATCCTCTTACAGAGTAACCTATGCAGGGCAGGCTCTCAAAATGGGACCAACCGAGTTCAAATTACTTAGTTTTCTTATGCATCATACAGAGCGCGTTCATTCACGCTCGCAACTCTTGGACAAAGTTTGGGGCGATCATGTCTTTATCGAGGAGCGAACGGTAGATGTTCACGTCAAACGACTCCGAGAGGCTCTTGGTGAAGCTGGAGCTATGATTGAGACAGTGCGGGGTGCTGGCTATAGATTAACAGTCGGTGCTCATGCCATCTAATTATGTGTAGTGATGTCTAGAGATGTCTAGCCATGTTTAGGCAAGTCGCAAGCCTTACTTTATTACTGCTCATAGGCGCATTATTTGGGTACATAGTTGGCTCGAATTCTGTCTACGGTTCCTGCGCGGGCCTCTTTGTAGTGTCGCTAGCTTGGACCATTTTTGATCAGTACCAAATAAAAAACATACTCAAATGGCTCCAGCAAGAGGAGCTTGAAAATAGGCCCAGCAAGGTCGGAGTCTATGTGAGTATTGTAGAAAGAGTCGTGCGAGTCGTGCGCGCTCAACGCAGAATCAATCTTGAGAGCGTTAACCGCTTAAATGCATTTTTGTCCGCAATTCAAGCCTCCCCTAATGGTGTTTTGCTCCTCGACTCGGAGTCCAGAATAGATTGGTGTAACCAAACTGCAGCTCAGCAGTTGGGAATTGATATGCAAAAAGACGAAAAGCAACTCATTGCTAATTTAGTGCGTGACCCAATGTTCTCCAATTATTTAAAGCTTTTGGGAGCTCAGGAGGAAATTGTGATTCATGCTCGGGACAGCAAGCCTGAGCTTCCAAGAAGGATTTCAGTTCAACTCTTTCCTTACGGGGATGGTCGCAGATTACTTTTGTCCCGCGATATCACTCAAATCGAACAAGCTGAAGTGATGAGAAGGGACTTTGTAGCTAATGTCTCCCACGAGATCAGAACCCCATTGACTGTGTTATCTGGATTTGTGGAGACCCTGCTCACACTTCCCGTTAGCGAACAAGAAAGGCGCGGATATCTTGAGCTTATGTCTGTGCAAGCTACTCGTATGCAAACCTTGGTGAATGATTTACTGACACTCTCCAAACTTGAAGGGTCCCCCATCCCAGGCAAATCTGAGTGGACTCCCATCTCTGTTCTTTGGAAACAATGTAATCAAGAAGCTTTATCACTATCTCAACTCTTGTATCCTCATACGGTTCAAAATATTCAGTTCAATTGTGATGGTCTAGAAGAGGTGGGGCTTGAAGTTGCTGGCTCTCGTAATGAACTCTTTAGTGCAATGACCAATTTAGTGAGTAATGCGGTTCGTTATACCCCAGAGGATGGATCAATCTATGTCTCACTAATTCTCCTTTCCTCGGGAGAGCTAGAGTTTAAGGTGGAAGATACTGGAGCGGGGATCGCGCGTGAGCATATCCCGAGGTTGACTGAGCGTTTTTACAGAGTCGATCGAAGTAGGTCCAGAGACTCTGGCGGAACGGGTCTAGGACTTGCAATCGTCAAGCACGTAGCTCAAAGGCATGACGCCCGCCTTAGCATTTCAAGCCAGGTTGGGAAGGGATCGTCTTTTGCGATTCGATTTCCGGTGCACAGGATTAGAAAAGTTGAGGTTGAAGTTTTGGTTCCTTAATAAACTTCACGAACCTAAGGAACCTAAACTGAAGCTCATAAGCCTCGCGACCATGGTTGATTGAACTCCGAGTCTAGCTACTCTTTTTTTGATATATTAATTTAAATGATCTGTGTGCTT
>CAIWAO010000085.1 GCA_903910745.1 uncultured Burkholderiales bacterium | reverse complement strand
GTTGGGTTTAGTCCTTTTGGACAAACGTCAACACAGTTCATGATGGTGTGGCATCTAAATAAACGGTAAGGGTCTTCCAAGTTATCCAATCTCTCTGCAGTAGCTTGATCTCTGCTATCTGCAATGAATCGATAGGCCTGAAGGAGCCCTGCTGGGCCTACAAACTTGTCTGGATTCCACCAAAAAGAGGGGCAACTTGTTGAGCAACTTGCACACAAAATGCACTCATAAAGACCATTTAGTTCCTCTCTTTCCTCGGGCGACTGGAGACGCTCTTTTTCAGGAGGGCGTGTGTCGTTAACCAAGTAAGGTTTGATGGAGTTATATTGTTTGAAAAACTGAGTCATGTCCACAATTAAATCGCGAATGACTGGGAGGCCAGGTAATGGCTTTAAAACAATAGTCTCTGGCAGTGTTAATAAGTTTGTTAAACAAGCCAGGCCGTTCTTTCCGTTAATGTTCATAGCATCTGAGCCACAAACTCCTTCTCTGCATGATCGACGGTAAGAGATAGAGGGATCAAGCGCTTTCAGTTTGATAAGTGCATCCAGTAGCATGCGCTCATTACCTTCGAGTTCGATCTCAATGGTCTGCATGTAAGGCTTCTCGTCTTTTTCAGGGTCGTAACGATAGATTTTGAAGGTGCGTTTTTGCATGAATTTTCTCCGTTTAATTCAGAGTGTTTAGATGAGATTGATATGTTGAATTTGGTTCAGAACGTTCTAACTTTTGGTGGAACGCTGTCAACTGTAAGAGGTTTGAGCTGCACAGGTTTATAACTCAATGAGTTGTCCTGTGAGTGCCATAAAGTGTGTTTCATCCAGTTTGCATCGTCTCTTCCCAGAGGGTGAACTGGATCATCTGCATCGCGTTCATAATCCTCAACTGTATGGGCTCCTCTGCACTCATGTCTTGCTGCGGCTGACTCCATCGTGGCCTGCGCGCACTCGATCAGGTTATCCACTTCAAGTGCTTCAATTCTGGCTGTATTAAAGACTTTGGATGTGTCTTTGAGACCAATTCGACCTACACGCTCGCGAAGTTCGGCAATCTTTTTAACACCTTCGTCCATACTCAACTGAGTTCTAAACACGCCAGCATGCATTTGCATTGCCGCTCTAAGATCATTTGCAACGTCTTGCGAATACTCGCCGTCTTTTGCATTGTCTAGTCTCGCTAGTCTCGCCAGTGTTTTATCTGCAGCATCAGCGGGCAGGGGCTTGTGAGATTTGGTCTTCAGAGCACTGTCGACTACGTGGTTGCCAGCAGCGCGACCAAAGACAAGTAAATCTAATAATGAGTTTGTTCCTAGTCTATTTGCACCGTGTACGCTCACACATGAGCACTCACCAACTGCATAAAGACCACCAACGACTTCATTAAACGAGTTGCCCTTAGGGATAACAACCTGGCCGTGGACATTGGTTGGGATACCACCCATTTGGTAATGGATAGTTGGAACGACAGGGATAGGTTCTTTTGTAATGTCGACGTTAGCGAAGTTAACACCAATTTCATAAACAGAGGGCAATCTCTTGTGTATGGTATCAGCACCCAAGTGATCTAGTTTCAAAAGAACATGATCTTTGTTTGGTCCACAACCTCTACCCTCTTTAATCTCTTGATCCATAGAGCGTGATACAAAGTCACGAGGCGCAAGATCTTTAAGGGTTGGGGCATAACGTTCCATAAAACGCTCACCGTTGCTGTTTAGTAAGATGGCTCCCTCTCCCCTACATCCCTCAGTTAGTAAAACCCCCGCTCCGTGTACACCTGTAGGGTGAAACTGCCAAAACTCCATATCCTCTAAAGGAATGCCCGCTCTTGCGGCCATTCCCATACCGTCACCGGTGTTGATAAAGGCATTTGTGGAGGCTGCAAAAATGCGTCCTGCTCCCCCAGTCGCGAGCATGACTGTTTTAGCTTCAAGTATAAAGAGTTCGCCAGTTTCCATCTCTAAAGCGGTCACACCGACGACATCGCCTTCTGCATCACGAATTAGATCGAGAGCCATCCATTCCACAAAGAAGTTTGTTTTGGACTCTACGTTTTGTTGATACAAAGTGTGTAGCATTGCGTGACCGGTTCTATCAGCAGCTGCACAAGCCCTTTGAACTGCTTTTTCGCCGTAATTTGCAGTGTGTCCGCCAAACGGTCTTTGATAAATTGTTCCATCAGGATTTCGGTCAAATGGCATTCCCATGTGCTCTAGCTCGTAGACCACCTTGGGTGCTTCGCGACACATAAATTCGATTGCGTCTTGGTCTCCCAACCAATCGGAACCTTTGATGGTGTCATAGAAATGGTAATGCCAATTGTCCTCTGACATGTTCCCAAGTGAGGCTCCAATTCCGCCTTGAGCGGCAACCGTATGTGAGCGTGTTGGGAAAACTTTAGAGAGCACGGCTACGTTAAGTCCTGCACGCGAGAGTTGTAGAGAAGCTCTCATTCCAGAGCCGCCCGCACCCACGATTACGACATCAAAACGGCGACGGGGAATGGTTGAGGATTTTGTCATTTTTCAAAGTCTCCAAAGAACTTGGATAGCCCAGCCTGCACAGGCGAGCAACCACACAATAGTAAAAATTTGTAGAAGCAAACGAATTCCAGTTGGCTTTACATAATCCATCCAAATATCTCTCATTCCAACCCAAACGTGGTAAATGAGAGCAATGATTGTTGCGAAGGTCAGTGCTTTCATCCACTGTGAGCTAAAAATGGAAGCCCATTTGTCGTAACCAATTTCACCAGAAGTGAAAATGATTTGAACCAGTATTAAAGCTGTAAGTAATGCAATTAAAGCGGCAGTTACTCTTTGCGCTAACCAATCGCGCAAGCCGTAATGTGCTCCAACAACAATCCGCTTAGAACCAAAATTGACGGACATTTGTGGTACTCCTATTAATAAAGACCAAATAACTTAGCCCCAAGCACAAGCGTAAGCCCGATGCTGAGGAATAAAACAAAAACCGCAGATGACCTTCCAAACTCCTTGGTCACGGAGTGCGTTGCATCCATGTATAGGTGGCGAAGACCTGCGATTAGATGATGTAGAAATGCCCATATTAGTCCTAAACTAATCAGCTTAATTATGAACCCGGGAATAAACCCAATTCCAATATTGAATGCAGAGACGAACCTATAGAACGAAATCTCGGACGATACGGATGTGTCGAATAGCCAAATAATGAATGGCAATAATAAGAACATAAACGCACCGCTTACTCTATGCAAAATTGATACCCAACCCGCTGGGGGCAATCTGTAAGTGGGCAAATCAACGAACGCATTAATGTTGCGAAACTCAGGTTTGTTGTTGCGTAATTCGCTCATGAGTGACTCTTTCTTTGTGGTTGCACTGTGTGGAGTGTTGAGATTTGTTGTTTAAACCGAAGCGGATGCATCATTTTATTGCAATGCAACACAGATTGGAAAATTGGGGCCAAGAAAACATTAATTTAATTCATTCCTGTAATGACAGTCCAAGGTTAAATAAAGTCCTTTCCTAAACTCCATCGGATTATTGTTGTAAGTAAGAGCTATTCTTTCGACGCTTAAGACTGGAGTTGAGGTGGAAACTGCTAACAATTGCGCTTGTACTGAATCTGGCAAGATGGCTTTAATCTTTTCTTCAGCGCGAACCATTTTGACGCCAAATGCTGTTTCAAAGAAGGCGTACATAGGGCCTTGATATGCACTCAGTCGATCAGATGTCAACCCTTTGAAGGAGTGACCGGGGAGCCAAATATCCTCCAAAATGGTCGCCACCCCAGAAAATGACAAAACACGTCTTAGGTACAGAACCTCATCTTTTTTGTTGACTCCTAGGGCGTGAGCAACTTCCTCGTTAGCTAGCGTTTGTTTGCATGAAATGATTTGACGCTCTGAGGAGCCCTTGGTTAAAGTGTCTTTGGAGTCTGGCATTAATTTTAAAAATCTGTACTGCACTCGTTCTTCACTATGAGTGGCTACAAATGTACCAACTCCCTGTCTTCTCATGAGCAGATTCTCATTTGCCAACTCGTCAATAGCCTTTCTGACCGTGCCTTGACTCACTTGAAAACGCTCCGCCAACTCTATTTCGCTTGGAATGACCTCTCCTGGCTGCCATTCTCCTTGTTGCAAACTTTTTAATAGCAACTCTTTAATTTGCTGATAAAGCGGGCTAAATGAGGGAATGTTCAGTGTGGTTTGAGAAGGTTGGCTACTTACTAGTGCAACATTGTTTGAGAAATCGGAAATATTTTCAATAGCAGATTTTGTTTTTAGTGAGCGCTTACTATCAATTTCATTCTGACCAGCCTTATGCTTTGATGTCTCGTCATACGTTCTTGGTTTAATTTGAGCTGACATTGGAATTCAGTTGATTTTTTTGGACAGGAAATAAATAGTAAGGTATGAAATGATATCTTCTATAAGACATAAGATAATAGCGATTTTAAGGGTAATCGATAGTAAACTGCACAAATTGAATTTATATTTAACTTTTTAAATTTTCTGGAGTTATTGATGAGTAAAAAACCTGTCCGCGTTGCAATCACTGGTGCTGCTGGTCAAATTGGGTACGCCTTATTGTTTAGGATTGCCTCTGGCGAAATGTTAGGTAAAGATCAGCCCGTGATACTTCAGATGTTAGAAATCCCAGATGAAAAAGCCCAAAAGGCTTTAAAGGGTGTGATGATGGAGTTGGAGGATTGTGCTTTCCCATTGTTAGCTGGTATGGAAGCACATTCCGACCCCGTCCATGCATTTAAAGATACAGATTACGCATTGTTAGTAGGTGCAAGACCAAGAGGCCCTGGTATGGAGCGGGCTGATTTGCTTGCTGCAAATGCTCAAATCTTTACCGCGCAAGGTCGCGCGCTTAACGCCTCTGCAAGCAGAGATGTTAAGGTGCTAGTTGTTGGAAATCCTGCAAACACCAATGCCTATATCGCTATGAAGAGTGCGCCGGATTTAAAGCGTTCAAATTTCACTGCAATGCTCCGCTTGGATCACAACCGTGCGGCTAGTCAGATTGCTGCTAAAACAGGCAAAGCAGTTGCGGATATTGAAAAATTATGTGTTTGGGGAAATCATTCACCAACCATGTACGCAGACTACAGGTTCGCAACAATTGGGGGCCAAGCAGTCAAAGATATGATCAATGATCAAGAGTGGAATGCGAATGTCTTTTTACCAACGGTTGGTAAAAGAGGCGCTGCAATTATCGAAGCCAGGGGTTTGTCATCTGCGGCGTCTGCTGCTAATGCTGCGATTGACCATATGCACGATTGGGCATTGGGCACAAATGGCAAATGGGTAACTATGGGTATCCCATCAGACGGATGGTACGGTATCCCCAAGGATACGATGTTTGGTTTTCCAGTGACTTGTGAGGCGGGCAAATATACAGTTGTAGAAGGGTTGGCGATAGATGATTTCAGCCAGGTCTGTATCAATAAAACTTTAGAAGAGTTGCAAGGCGAACAAGCTGGTGTTAGCCACTTACTTTAAGGAAATATGAGTCTTCACCACCCTAGGGATGTATTGGAACCTGCACAAGCAGGACACATTCAGTTGCCCGTTTGTGATCATTACTGCGGGGTGGAGGCAAGGATGCTGAAAAGCATTCAACTCCAAGAGCAGATGACCGAGGAGTTCGGCATCTGCGTTTTTGATGTGACTCTCGATTGCGAGGACGGCGCTCCAGTTGGTGGTGAACTCGATCATGCACAAATGGTCGCTGAGTTGGCTTTGTCTGCTAAACCAAACGCTAGGCTAGGTGTAAGAGTTCATCCCATACATCATCCAAGTTTCGAGTCAGATGTTCAAACGATTTTAAAAAAAGCAGGCAAGAAGATATCCCACCTGATGCTCCCCAAGGTAGATACGTATGAGGAGCTTACAAGGGCTTTGCACGATGTAAATGAGGCGGGCGGAATTCATACGCCAATTCATGTGCTCATTGAGTCACCCAGGGGGGTTGCTAACGTTAACGAAATAGCCGCTCATCCAAGAGTTCAATCCATTAGTTTTGGTTTAATGGATTTTGTTTCAACTCATGCAGGCGCCATACCCTCTAGTGCTATGGATTTGGAGGGACAATTCTCTCACCCACTGGTATTAAGAGCAAAGATCGAGATATCGGAGTCGTGCCATGCAAATGGGAAAGTACCCTCACACTGCGTAGTTACTGAGTTTAAGGATACAAAAGCTTTGTTGAAAGCGGCTCGGGTAGCTGCCCAGCAATTCGGTTTTACAAGGATGTGGAGTATTCATCCAGATCAGATTCGCCCTATTTTGGAAGCTTTCTCTCCCGATGCAGATGAAATAGTGAGAGCCAGTGAGATTATTTTGGAAGCTCAAAAAGCTGAATGGGCTCCTATTTCATTCCAACAGCAATTGCACGACCGCGCAAGCTATAGATATTTCTGGCATCTACTAGAAAAAGCGCATGTAACGGGTCGGGTATTGCCCAATGAAATACGCTCACTATTCAGTCAGAATCATTGAAACATAGATACATGGAGTAATCCCTTGAAGAAATCATTTGTGTTTTTGTTAGCTTTTATCTGTAGCAACTTTTCCGTGTATTCGCAAACTACACCCAACAACTCAATGACATTAACTGAAGTTGAAATGCAAACCTTGGTTGGGCAGGTCCACACAGGCAAAATTAAATGTGAACTTGGTCAGTGGGTTGAGATAGTTGCAGATAAAAAGTCATCAACACAGTTTTATTTAGAACACAAAAAAGAACGCTACCACTTGATCCCTGTTAAGACCTCCACTGGAGCTCTTCGTTTGGAGGACTCTGCGCGAGGAGCTTTTTGGATTCAATTGGCTAATAAATCGATGTTGATGAGTAGTAAGTTTGGACAGCGATTGGCAGATGAGTGCAAGAGCCCACAACAAGTAGCAGTATCTGAGGCTATGAGGTTTGCGCCGCCCGTAAATATTTTAGAGCCTACTTCTGATATCGCAAGGAAGTAAGTTTTGAATTTCAAATGTCTTTTTATTTTTTTGTTTTAATTGTTATTTGATAGGAGAAGTTTTATGTTGTCAGCTTACCGTGATCATGTTAAGGAACGTGCGGCCTTGGGTATTCCACCGTTGCCATTGAGTGCACATCAAACGGCTGACTTAATTGAACTACTCAAGTCTCCTCCAAAGGGTGAGGAACAGGAGTTGGTCGAGTTGATCACTCACCGAGTGCCTGCCGGTGTAGATGATGCAGCCAAAGTAAAAGCTTCTTTCCTGGCCGCTGTAGCCAAGGGTACATTGGCTTGTGCCCTCATCTCAAGATCAAAAGCTACACAATTACTTGGCACCATGCTTGGTGGTTATAACCTAACCCCGCTTATTGAATTGTTGGAGGATGGTGAAGTAGGAGAGATCGCTGGAGAAGCATTGAAGAAAACTCTTTTGATGTTCGACCAATTTCACGACGTTAAAGAAAAAGCCGATAAAGGCAATAAATTCGCCAAGAGCGTTTTGCAAAGTTGGGCTGATGCCGAGTGGTTTACATCTAGACCAGAACTTTCTAAGAGTATCAAGCTAACCGTTTTAAAAATAACAGGTGAAACCAACACCGACGATCTTTCTCCAGCGCCAGATGCTTGGAGTAGACCTGATATTCCGTTGCATGCCTTAGCGATGCTTAAAAACAAACGTGACGGAATCACACCAGAAGAAGACGGTAAGAGAGGTCCAGTTAAGTTTATTGAAGACCTGCGCGCTAAAGGAAATTTAGTTGCCTATGTGGGCGATGTGGTAGGTACTGGTTCATCACGTAAATCTGCCACCAATAGTGTTTTATGGTTCACGGGTGAGGATATTCCTTTTGTTCCCAATAAGCGATTTGGCGGTGTTTGCCTGGGCAATAAGATCGCGCCGATTTTCTACAACACGATGGAAGATGCAGGAGCATTACCTATTGAATTAGACGTAAGTCAGATGAATATGGGTGATGAAATCGAACTTAGACCCTATGAGGGAAAGGCTCTTAAAGACGGTAAAGTAATTGCTGAGTTCCAAGTCAAGAGCGATGTGTTATTCGATGAAGTTCGTGCAGGTGGGAGGATCCCTCTCATCATCGGTAGAGGCCTAACAGCAAAGGCCCGCGAGGCTTTGGGTTTACCTGTCTCCACACTGTTTAGACTCCCCAAAGTCCCTGCTAAAACAAATCACGGCTTCACACTGGCGCAAAAGATGGTGGGAAGAGCTTGCGGACTGCCTGAAGGTCAAGGCGTTCTACCGGGGACATACTGTGAGCCGAAAATGACCTCAGTTGGGTCACAAGACACAACGGGTCCAATGACCCGTGACGAGTTGAAAGACTTAGCCTGTTTAGGTTTCTCATCTGATCTTGTAATGCAATCTTTTTGCCACACCGCGGCTTACCCTAAACCTGTTGATGTGAAGATGCACCATGAATTACCAGATTTCATCAGCACAAGAGGCGGAATCTCCTTAAAGCCTGGTGACGGAATCATTCACTCATGGTTAAACAGGATGTTACTCCCGGACACCGTTGGTACAGGAGGCGATAGCCATACTCGTTTCCCAATTGGAATCAGTTTCCCTGCTGGCTCTGGATTAGTTGCCTTTGCTGCTGCGACAGGAGTAATGCCTCTTGATATGCCTGAGTCTGTATTGGTCCGCTTTAAAGGGAAAATGCAACCCGGTGTTACTCTAAGAGACTTAGTGCACGCGATTCCTTTGTATGCGATTAAACAAGGATTGTTAACGGTTGAGAAAAAAGGCAAGAAAAATATCTTCTCTGGACGCATATTGGAAATTGAAGGACTCTCTGACTTAAAAGTAGAACAAGCCTTTGAATTATCAGATGCCTCTGCAGAACGCTCCGCTGCTGGTTGTACAGTTCATTTAGACAAAGAGCCGATCATTGAATACATCCAAAGCAACATCGTGTTACTTAAAAACATGATTGCACAAGGTTACAGCGATGTCAGAACTATTACACGCCGTATTCAAGCCATGGAGGCTTGGCTAAAGAAGCCTGATTTGTTGCAGGCTGACAAAGATGCTCAGTACGCGGCTGTAATTGAGATTGATTTGAAGGAAATTAACGAGCCGATTGTTTGCTGTCCTAACGATCCAGATGATGCTAAAACATTGTCAGACGTCGCAGGTCAAAAAATTGATGAGGTCTTTATTGGCTCATGCATGACCAATATTGGACATTTCCGCGCCGCCTCCAAACTCCTTGAGGGTAAGAGAGACATACCTGTGAAATTATGGATGGCTCCTCCAACCAAAATGGATGCTCAGCAACTCACCTTAGAGGGTCACTACGGCGTCTTTGGTGCTGCAGGCGCTCGTATGGAGATGCCTGGATGCTCTTTGTGCATGGGTAACCAAGCTCAGGTCAAAGAGGGTGCTACGGTGATGTCAACCAGTACTCGTAATTTCCCAAATAGACTTGGTAAGAACACGAACGTCTATTTAGGTTCAGCTGAGTTGTCCGCTGTGGCGTCCAAACTTGGAAGAATTCCCACAAAAGCTGAATACTTGGCTGACATGGGCGTTCTTAGTGCAAACGGGGCCTCAATTTACAAGTACATGAATTTTGACCAAATGCAAGATTACAAGGAAGTCGCAGATCACGTAGCTTCTTAATTAAACTCGCGTCTGTAAAAAATACTTTAAAAAATGAGTGAGGGCTTCAAGGCTTTAACCTTGAAGCCCTCACTCATTGGAAAGCGTAATTAGTAGAAGATTACATAAGTAAATGTTCCCCAGCATTATCTCCACCTAATGTCACGTAGTTAACGCGTCTGATATCCATCAATTTGGTGCCCCCTGCATAAGAGATTGAGCTTTGAATGTCCTCTTGCATCTCTATAAGCGTATTCTCTAATTTTCCCTTGATTGGTTCAAGAATTCTTTTGCCTTCAACGTGTTTGTATTCGCCTTTGTTAAAGTCGCTTGCGCTTCCGTAATATTCCTTGTATCGCTTGCCGTCGACTTCAACCGTTTGCCCAGGACTCTCCTCATGCCCTGCAAGCATAGATCCAATCATCACCATGGTTGCGCCAAAGCGAATACTCTTTGCTATGTCTCCGTGCTCTCTAATTCCGCCATCTGCGATGATGGGTTTAGTAGCTACCCGAGCGCACCATTTAACAGCAGAGAGTTGCCAGCCCCCGGTTCCAAAACCGGTTTTGATTTTGGTGATGCAAACCTTACCAGGTCCTATACCAACCTTAGTTGCATCTGCGCCCCAGTTTTCTAAATCAATTACTGCCTCAGGAGTTCCCACATTTCCAGCTATAACAAATGAGCTTGGCAATTTAGTTTTTAAATAGCCAATCATCTTTTGGACTGTGTCGGAGTGGCCATGGGCGATGTCGATGGTGATAAATTCAGGAGCAAGTCCCATGCTCACCAGTTGATCAACTGTGTCGTAGTCAGCCTTTTTAACGCCAAGTGATATGGATGCAAAAAGCCCTTTATCTTTCATTGACTTAACAAATTTAATATTATCAAGATCAAACCTGTGCATCACGTAGAAATAGTTGTGAGAAGCCAACCATTCACAAATTGATTCGTCTACAACCGTTTTCATATTAGCGGGGACGATGGGCAATTTAAATGTGTGACCACCTAGTGTTACAGATGCATCGCACTCTGATCGACTCTCAACTCTACATTTGCGAGGGAGAAGAAGAATATTTTCGTAATCGAATATTTCCATGGACCAAGCTCCAAAAATGAGGGTTTAAACAAAGGGCGCTTGGTTGGTCGGATTTTTTTAAAAACCGGACACAATATCTTGGGCCCGGTATCTGATTCTACTGGCTATCTAAGGACTAATTTGACAATCCCGCCAATACTTGAGCATTAATTGAGGACGTAGCTAGTACTTAAACATACAATTGAAGAATGCATGAAATAACAAATTTACAAGACTCGACCTCAGGATCATTTGTGCCAAGTTCCAGCCAAGATTTTGAGAGCTTGCACCCACAGGCCTCCTTAACCAAAGGACTAAACGAAGAGCAACGCCGTGCCGTAGAACTTCCTGCAGAACATGCACTAATTTTGGCTGGAGCGGGCTCCGGTAAGACAAGAGTATTAACGACCCGAATAGCTTGGCTTCTTCAAACAGGGCAAGTCTCCCCTGCGGAGATTTTGGGTGTGACTTTCACAAATAAGGCCGCAAAAGAAATGCTGACGCGACTGTCTAGCATGCTCCCTATTCATGCAAGAGGTATGTGGATTGGAACCTTTCATGGACTTTGCAATCGATTTTTAAGAGCACACTGGAAGTTAGCAAACT
Source organism: uncultured Burkholderiales bacterium (assembly GCA_903910745.1). Taxonomy (GTDB): domain Bacteria; phylum Pseudomonadota; class Gammaproteobacteria; order Burkholderiales; family Burkholderiaceae_C; genus Limnohabitans. Next base: position 14,099 of record CAIWAO010000085.1, on the reverse strand, counting down.
TGCCACAAGCATTTCAAATACTAGATACGCAGGATCAACTTTCTTGCATAAAACGTTTATACAAAGAGTTTAAGGTGGATGAGGAGCGCTATCCAGCAAAACAAACGATGTGGTTTATTGCTGGCTCAAAGGAGGAGGGTTTAAGACCCGAGCAAGTAGTCGTTAAAGACTCTGACTCTAGAAAGCTTGTAGAGTTGTACCAACTCTACGAAGCACAGTGTCAAAAAGAAGGCGTCGTAGATTTTGCTGAATTAATGCTGCGTTCTTATGAACTTCTCAGAGATCATGAAGCTCTGAGGGTGCACTATCAAACTCGTTTTAAGCATCTTTTGGTGGATGAGTTTCAAGATACTAATAAATTGCAATATGCATGGCTTAAGTTACTTTGTGGGCCCAATTCAAGTATTTTTGCAGTTGGGGATGATGATCAAAGCATCTATGCATTTAGGGGGGCTAGGGTAGGTAACATGGCTGACTTTGTGGATCAGTTTAAAGTTAAGCATCATATAAAGCTAGAACAAAACTACCGTTCCCACAGTAATATATTAGATACTGCTAATCATTTGATTAGCCATAACAAAACAAGGTTGGGCAAGAACTTGCGAACCGACCAAGGTGCAGGAGAGCCAGTTAGACTCATTCAGACACCTACAGATTTTTTGGAGGCTCAGTGGTTGGTGGAGGAACTCAAGCAGGTATTGCGAGACGCTGAGAACGGAGCTCCTGAATCTGGCGTAAGTAATAAGAGTGAGATTGCGATTTTGTATCGAAGCAACGCACAAAGTCGAATTATTGAGACCACACTTTTTAACAACGCAGTACCTTACCGGGTTTACGGTGGCCTTAGGTTTTTTGAGCGCGCGGAGATAAAAAACGCTTTGGCCTATTTAAGACTTCTTGAAAATAACAGTGATGACACAAGTTTTTTAAGGGTAGTTAATTTTCCGGCAAGAGGTATAGGAGCAAGAACACTTGAACACTTGACGGATATTGCTAGAGAAAAAGCAATCTCTTTGTTTGATGCTGTTACTTTCATGAGTGGCAAGGCGGGGGTAAATCTAATGGGATTTACTGCTTTAATTCAAAAGTTAAAAGATCAGTCTATAAACTGCACACTTAAAGACATTGTTGAATTGGTATTGGACGAAGCAAAATTAATTGAGCATTATCAAAACGAGAAGGAGGGAGCGGACCGTGTTGAGAACTTACTGGAGTTGGTGAATGCTGCTCAAAGTTTTGTGACGATTGAAGGATTTGGACGCGATGCAGTAGCGGTCTCACAAAGGAAGAGTTCTAATCAAGTAGATGAAACGGATGAGGCGGGTGCGATAAATGAAATTATTTCATTTACAAATGAAGACACAGGGGAAACGCAGTCACCGTTGATCGCATTCCTAACACACGCAGCCCTTGAGGCGGGAGATAACCAGGCGCAGGCGGGGAAAGAGGCTGTTCAGTTAATGACTGTTCACGCAGCAAAGGGGCTTGAATTTGATTGTGTATTTATTACAGGTCTGGAAGAGGGGCTCTTCCCGCATGAAAATTCTATGAATGACCATAACGGCCTAGAAGAGGAGCGCCGCTTGATGTATGTAGCGATAACTAGGGCAAGAAAACGTTTGTATATCAGCCACTCACAAACTCGTATGCTACACGGACAAACTCGGTACAACATAAGATCTAGATTTATAGATGAGTTTCCAAGTCACGCTATCAAGTCCCTAACACCTCCTAAGAGCGCTGCTCCGCTGCCAACTTGGGGCGCATGGGAATCCAACGGTGCTAAGAGTAATAACTATTCAAACTTCAGTCCTTATAAAAGAGCCAACGCAAGCGCTCCGCTAGAGCCAGTGGTTCAGCGTCCAAAAGAAGGACCTAACCAATGGATTCAAGTTAATGTTCAAGTCTTTCACACTAAGTTTGGTGAGGGTAAGGTAATATCTTTAGAGGGGACAGGAGAAAACGCCAGAGCTCAAGTAAATTTCTCCAGGCACGGAATCAAATGGCTGGCACTATCGGTGGCAAAACTCACACAAGTTGATGCTTAAATAGATTAAAGTAATTGGATAATTAGATTTTTATTTTTTAGGAGTTTTTAAATGTTTCATTCGGTTTTAATTAAATTTGTCAGATTAACTTTTTTGATAAGCTTAGGCTTTATAGCTATTCCCTTTTCCGTAAGCTTTGCTGAGGCTCCTTTTGCAAACGTACAGGCGCCTGGTTTTTACCGTTTTAAAATGGGAGCATTTGAAATTACTGCATTGTCAGATGGCACTATTGCATTGCCTGTTGATCAATTGTTGGATTATCCAAAAGAGAAAATCCAAGCCGATTTAGAAAAGTCTTATTTAAAAGCGCCAGTTGACACTTCTGTTAACGGATACTTGGTTAACACGGGTGCCAAGTTGGTTCTGATAGACACAGGTGCTGGGCGCTTCTTTGGCCCTAGTGTGGGTAAGTTAGTTGCAAATCTAAAAGCCTCTGGATATCAACCCGAGCAAGTTGATGAGATTTACATTACCCATCTGCACGCGGATCATATTGGTGGGCTAGTCGATGGTGATCGTTTGGTTTTTCCAAATGCGGTGGTTAGAGTAGACCAATCTGATGCGGATTATTGGCTTTCCCAAACTAATTTAGAGAAGGCTAGTGAGGGAAACAAAGATTTCTTTAAGAATGCTCAAGCAGCGCTGATCCCTTACATCAAAATTGGACATTTCAAAAATTTCAATGGAGAAGTTGATTTTGCAAATGGTATTAAATCTTTACCCTATCCTGGTCACACACCTGGACACACTGTTTATTCGATTCAAAGTTCTGGACTAAGACTGGACATCGTAGGGGATCTAATTCATGTCGGTTCAGTTCAATTCGCAAATCCTGATGTGACAGTTCATTTTGATGTTGACACCAAGAACGCTAGAAAAGCCCGCATGCAAGAGTTCAACCAAGCCTCAAAAACGGGTTATATGATTGCTGCCGCTCACATTGCCTTTCCAGGAGTTGGACACTTACGCAACGCTGGTAAGGGTTTTACATGGATACCCATTAATTACGTTGCTAATCCCTGAAATTACTTACTCTTGTTGATAGAACCTAGGTAATTTGAATAAATTCATCGCAACAATCACACGCCTACCGTTGGTAGGCGGTACGTGATGTTCTAATATTCCTGGAAATAAAACAAGCGAATTGTTAACAGGTTGAACAAGAATTGAGTTTGCAAAAACGATGGGTGCGCAATTCGGTTCAGCCTCCAAATATACAACCGCAGAAAAATCAGATGGAAAATGGTTGTGAGGAATTGTTTCATCTGATTGCTCATAAATTGAGCACCAACAATCTGCAACAAAGAGATCTACGTTTATCTTCTCAAGATCGCAGGTTAAATATTGCTTAGATGCCTCTTTAGCTGCTTTTAAAACCAATTCTGCTAATGGCGTTAGCTTTGCATTGATCAGATGGCTTTTGTATGGACTTGAGTAAGTTGCTTTGACATTTGACTCGGTCGATTCAGGGTGTGAGATTTGAAGCTCTGCAATCGCTTCTTTTGCGAGTGATGTCTCTGCTGTATGCGAACTTATGTCGCAACAAAATACCGGTAAATTCACCGGAACAGAGATTTTTTTCACGCCAAGTGAAAGCTCGGAATTCATAAATTCAAACAAAAAATATAAAATTATTTATGGATTTTAGTACAACACTTTGAAATAATATTAATACTTTAGAACTAATATATTACAGTTGCACTAAATGTTGAGAATGTTTTAGAGGACTTAAAGTAATGACTTTTGAAGTCGATTTACATGTACCAGGAATAAAAAATAAGCTTCTTAAGCAGACCATGCCATCAGTATTTAATGACACCGCCAATTGCAAGTTAATCCCAATAGCGCCTACCTTCGCTAGGATTGCTATGGGTGTCTCTTTGCTGTTGTTTGGAATGTTAACAAATGTGACTGCTGAAGCCGCTGACCCAAGAGATGGGTGGATACAGTTCCCGCCAAGGGCTGCAGTTAAGTTCACTGAGCAGTTACAAAAATTTAATGAAATAGAGGCAGATAAAAAAGAGGCTTCAACAAAAGGGCTAAATATTAAGGAGTCAACTTCGAAAGAGCCTTTAACAAAGGATAACTCCAACCCTGATAAAAAGACAGCTGAAAGTAAAAAAGATCAATCAACCAAGCAAGAAAAAAAATTGGATCCAGAAGAAAAAGGATCTGAGTTAGTTAAGGCACATGAGAAGAAAATAGTAAGTCAAGATGAGACCTGGAACAAGGATCACAAGACAAGAACTACAACTTTTAAATTTGATGATGGCTCAACCGAAGCTAAAGTTGATGTGATTGAGCCTATATCTGGTGAGCCAACATATAAAGGTGATATTGAGTCAATACCGATGTCTTACGCCGATGGTGTTAAATCAATTATTACTAGAAAAGCCATTAACGTAGAACAGGTTTGGGCTAAAGATCATTCAACAAGAACGACTGTTTATAAATTCAGCGATGGAACAACAAACGTAGAGATTAAAAATATCCCTAAGAAATACAGTCAACCTGAATTTAAAAATGGCATGGAGTACATCACTATTACATATGGTGATGGAACTCAGAAAATACAAGAAAATGAAGCAGTTGACCGTAAAACCGTTTGGTCAAAAGACCATTTAGTTCAAACGATCATCTACTACTTTGAAGATGGTAAGAGTTATGAAGAAAAACAAGAAGTACCGAAAGTGATGGGTACTCCGGCCTACAAGGATGATCGTGAGATCATAAAAGTAACGTATGGTGACGGTTTTGTTGAGGAGTTGGTAGAGTTGGCGATCGATAAAAAAATTAACTGGGCAAGTGATCATCTTAGTAAAACAACGACGTATCTTTTTCCTGACGGTACTACTAACTCATCAAGCGCAACCCTAGAAAAAGAGGAAATTTCTAAAGTTTACAAAGGTAATCTACAAACCTTTACATACCTTTATCCAGACGGAACAAAAACTGCCCTTTCAAGGAAAGCTATTAGTGAGAAAGTCACATGGGCAGATGATCATGTTACAAAAACAGTCGAATACTTTTTTGCAGATGGCTCAATAAATAAAGTGATCTCTGAGGTTAGGCCGGTAATGTCTAAACCAATTTATAAGCAAAACTTTCAATTAATAAACTATAAATTTGGCGACGGTACAACGTCTGCAGTTGTAAATAAGGCAATATCTGAAGAGACCAGTTTATCTGAGAGTCGTTTGTATAGGGTTGTATTTTACAAATTTGCTGATGGAAGTGTAAGCAGTGAAGAATTTATGGAACCACAAGTTGTAGACAATAAGGAAAAGCTTACTCAACCAGAAAAAGTAAGTAAGACCAAGACTGAAAAAGAAAATGATAATCCAGAAGCAGGACAACGCAAGAAAGACAATCAGTCTGAAAAAATTGCAAAGTCCAAATTAGACCAAAATTCGGACATCGAACCGCGGACAAAAAAACAAGAAGAATTTATATTTAAAAATATACTTAATAAATTTTTAGATAAAGGTAATGAGGGAGAGACAATTTCAGATCATAAATTGTCTTCATCTGCGGCCAACCAGCCAGTTTATCTGCAGGGATTAGAGATAGTATCTAAACAAACTAGCGACGGCAAAACCATTACGCAAACCTTTAAAGCTATTGATAAAGAGGAAACTTGGTCTAGCGATAAAACCAAGAAATATACGATTTACAAATTTGCTGATGGAACTATTAATAAAGTTGTAACGGACGTTAATAGTCAAACTAGTAAAGTACCTGTAACTCTTTCAATAAATACGGATGAGGAATTAACTCGTCGCTCACTGTTAGATGAATAAATGCATTTAGAGGTCGGTTTTAATTTGTTGAATTAAATGATTAATTAAGTTAATATTTAGCTCTTATTAAAATATTCAGGGCTTACGCATGACATCAGCATTAATAATTGGTGCCTCCAGAGGGATTGGTAAAGAATTTGTTACACAATTACTTAACAGTGAGTGGACAGTTTATGCTTGCGCAAGAGATTTAAAAGATATTGATTTGCTTGAACAACAAGGTGCTAAAGGTATTCTTCTGGATGTGACAGATCCAACCTCTATAGTTGGTTTGGGTCGGAGCTTGGACGTTGTTGATTTAGATTTGGTCATTTATGTTGCAGGAATATACGGTCCAGAGTTTGGGTCTAGACTTGTCCCTAGTGCTGCTGAATTTGATAAAGTAATGCATACAAATGTTCTTGGTGCGATGCAGTCTATTGCCTTGTTAGCTCCTATGCTTGAAATTACTAAAGGAAAATTTATATTCATAAGTAGTCTAATGGGAAGTATCTCAGCCACTCAGAGTAGTTTTGGCTGGATTTACAGAGCATCTAAGGCCGCATTAAATATGAGTGTCAAAGCGGCTTCAATGGATTATCCAAGAGTCACTTTTTCAGTGATGAATCCTGGATGGGTTAAAACCGATATGGGCGGGGAGAGCGCCCCCACCTCAGTAGATCAAAGCGTGAAGGGAATGCTTTCAGTCATAAGTAAACTATCTCTTAATGACAGTGGAAGCTTCCAAAGTTTTGATGAGCGATCCATGAACTGGTAACAACGTTTGACATGGTTTTAGCTCTTAAGAGTCTGAAACCGCTGTATTTTCATTTAAATTAATTTTAGAAGTGTATCCACTCGGTTGAACCCAATTCAGGGTATGAACAGACTCATTTGAGCTTCTACTGGATAGAGGGGAGGTACTTACAAAGTAACTGGGGCACTCGTATCTTGCAATATCCTGAGCGTTTAAAGGAAATGAATTGCAATTAGAAAATTTTCTTAGCGGAGAAGTATAAATACCGCATTGGAATTCTGTATCGCTGGTTTGTTCTAAAAATACACATCTTTTGTTAAGACAACAATTTCCACACTTGATACAAGATCCCTCAATATGCGCTGGTACTTCGTTATCAAGTCCAGCTACATCTTTAAAATAATGATCTAGGGGGCCTTCTTTTAGTGCTTCAATGTAGATGAGTAATTTGGAAATGGTACCCCAGTAATTCAAAAAGAACTTAGGTTTTAAAAATACGATACTCAAGAGAATAGGTTGGACTGGCAGCAAAACGTAGAAAACAATCACACTTAATTGTTTTGCAACCGATGAAAGAATATTTTTTAAAATTTTTACACCTGATAAGACTATTTAAACTTTGACAACTTTATGCGATATTGATGACAATATTATGAATTCTTGGTCAATCAAATAAAGTTTAAAGTCAATCCATTGGTTAAATGGGGGGGCATTTAAAAAGACTATTCACTAGGCGCGCCAGACTCTCGAACAATTTTTTCGTATCTTACAATTTCTGTGCGTGCAAATTTAGAGAACTCAGAAGAAGTACCTCCAATTATTTCGGCGCCCATTTCTTCAAACTTCAATTTAATTTCTTGTTTTTGAAGTATTGAATTGATTTCGTTATTCAGTTTTTCTACAATTTCAAGAGGAGTTTTTGCCGGTAGCATTAGACCGTACCAAGCTGAGGCCGTCATGTTAACTCCGGACTCTTTGAAGGTTGGGGTATTAGGCAGGGCAATTAATCTTCTATCAGAGGCGACCGCGATAGGCCGCAGCAGTCCTGCTTTAATGCTACCCAATGAGCCGGTATCAATCATCATATCTAAGTGACCAGCAATTAGATCTTGAGCTGCAGGACCACTACCTTTGTAAGGCACATGGTTAATATCAATATGCGTAACTGTTTTGAACTCTGCTCCTGCCAGATGCTGTGACCCTCCCACTCCGGCAGATCCATAAGAGTATTGCCCTGGGTGTTTAAGGCTGTCTGCGATGATGTCCTTTAAGGTAAACCAACTAGATTTTGTTGGCACCACCATCACGTTTGGAATTGAGCAAATCAAGACCACATGGGTGAAATCATTAATTGGATCAAAGCCTAGTTTTGAGTAAAGGTGGGGTCCGGCAGCGTTTGTCGAACTAGTTGCTAAAAGTAAAGTGTATCCATCGGGTTTTTCTTTGACAAATGCTTGAGTACCGATAGTTCCTCCTGCACCTGCCCTGTTATCTACGATTACTGTTGTGCCCATTGATTTGCCCAGAGCCTGTCCCAACATACGTCCAATTTGATCCGTTGCCCCACCCGGCGCCCAAGGTACGATCAATTTAATTGGTTTTGTTGGGTAAGTGTCTGCCAATATTGCTAGTGGCAAACATAGAGAAATGAAAATGCACAAGCGTATAAATTTCATTTTTTGAACTTTAGTAATACATACCTATGATTCTAGATCTATAACGGGTGATTGTTTTTATCTTTTTTTGCACCAAGACTGAAATTTCTCTTGTATCTGACTCGTAAATTAATGTTTTATTTTATTTGTTATGTTGAAAATCTGACGTTTTGCCTTGAAATGCACCAAAGTGGCACTATTTTTAATGATAAGAAGATGGTACGCAATTTGCTTTTTGAGAGAGTACAAAACATTTATGAGGATCACGAAAATGACACAACATACAAACGTTCAACATATCGACTCCACTTTATCAACAACCAAGCCTTTATTATTATGGCTTACAGTTGTTGTTGTGAGCTTAGTTTGTACTGTATTGTTATCACAGCCAAATTTATATATAAATTAAATGATCTAAAAAAAGCATGACCTTCTAATTGGCGGATTCGAGCCGTTTTAAGTTAGTTATTGCTCAACTACTAAATCGTTAATATCAATTTAGTAGCTTCTTAGATGTACCTTATGCCGGTTTTGTGTTTTCATTTACAGTTAATTCAAAAGAGAAGAGCATTCCCCTCCAGGGTAGGAATAAGATTTAAAATGTTTTTTCCAGTCTGAGTTTAGATCTGAAATTTTAATTTTATTAATTCTCGTCTTTCCATCAATTGAGAATTTACTAAATGCAACGTAGGAATCATTGTCCTCTGTTTTTAGAATGAAATAAGCGCCGTAATTCGTTGGGTCTAAATTGATCGATTCCTTAAAAATAAAGCACCCAATGTTTCGTATTTTCTTATTGGCAAGCCTTGTGAGTCCCGGGTAAGGATTCCCAGCGGTTATGGATTGAAATTCGTCTTCAGATAAATTATCGGACTCTGTCACCCAAGGCGCAATCTCAGGCGAGAAGGAGATATCAATGTCCTTGTCATTATTAAATTGTATTAAATATGATTTGCGGTTCTCTTTTGCGATCAACGCTTTTCTGAAATCAGATAACAAGGGGCCAACAATGTTTCGCCAATTGATATAGGACTGCCCCACACCATTTTGTACATCTCCCACAACAAAAAGAGGCTCCGGAACTCCGTAAATATGTTCCAAATATTCTTGAATCACTGGGGTTTGTTCAAAACAATTGCGAACGTTTTGAGGGTTGTTATACCAAGTGTTGTCACCTTTTGCCTCATCAATGAATGTTTTCATAATGATTGCAGTGTCTAGACTGCTGACATCTAGTTTGCTAAGTTTTTCAAAACCAAGTGCACATGCGCTTGTGAATTCTTTTTCAGTTGCATGTGCAATTGAAATCAACAGGCTGGGGGAAGTGTTGTTTAAAATTTGTAAGAAACTTTCATTTGATCCTTGCATCTTGTAGTTCAACACCCTTACAGGTGATAGGTCCTCGCGTTGACTGAGTCGATCGATATTATTAATTGCTGGTATGAATAAACTTCTAGTCAGGCTGAAGGTGAACCTAACTGTAAATAATTTAGTCTTTTCAGCTTTTGGATCATTTTGCAATTGTTGAATTTTTTTGTCTGTCAGGTCACCCATGTTTTTATTTGATCTATAAACTCCAATCTCTACTGAATTGATGCCACTGCGAATATCCGCCCAGTTAAGTGGGAGTGGAACTTTTGCGTCCACCATACCGTTTAAGAGCTTATTAGCTCTGCTTTGTGTTTCACTTAGTACTGAACTTCCAACCGTCGTGGAGATCCCACCTATTGCAGTTGCAGAACCTCCAGACACAACTAGGGCTGCAGCACCGAGCAGTAATTTAGCGGAACCTACAAAATCTCTATTCGAATCGTTAGAGCTTTTGACGTTTAATACAATGTTCAAATTGCCTGGATTCATGGCAGAGGTTGAGCCTAGTAAAGTTAAAGGAACTATTTGAACTGCGCTAGAGCTAAGTGAGGAGCATTCAGATCCATTTTCTCGACCATCAAAAGTTGCGATGGGGACTTCTTTTTTGTCCAATTTTGATTTAAACCCGTTGCTGGTTACGGAGATCACAAGTTGTGTTTTTTCACTGCTCCAAAATCCGTGATCTGATAGGTTTGAGCAAGAATTCTCAGCAATAACCTCTGAGCTAACCGTTAAGTAGCCGTCGCCCTCTTTTCCGTTCTTAAGCCACTCAGCGGGATCTATTTTTTTAATCACTGGGCGCATCTCTGGGAAAAATAGGGAAGCTGAATGGGCCCCAGTTGCTACAAAACCCAGTAGATACAGCAGTAAGCTTAAAGTGATTTTTTTCATAAACAATTAGATACGGCAGCCGGTATTTAAATAAGAGTCAATCTTAGTAGGGGATTGTTCAAGTAGTCAAGTTTTACCTTCTCAATTGTGGGCCGAAGCTATTTTGTATTGTTAATAGGGGCATTACTTTTGAACTGGTAATTGCCTAGACCCGAGTTTAAAATATTGGCATTGCTTTTCAATAAAAATGTTTGATCTAATCTACACCACTGTAACTGATATTTATATCTCAGCCCAGTCATACATTTATGAATGGGTCCTTCAGCCCATGGCTTTCAAACTTGGTTTGGGCGGTTTAATGGAGGACGGATATGAGGCCAGTGGGTGGCTTGTGTTAGGTTTTTTTCAGATTTTGGTGATGGTGTTAGTCTTTAGGCCCTTGGAGCGTTTAAGACCTGTTGAGCCTGTAGCTCACACCATGGCCGTCTATACGGACATGATTTATACAGCAATTCACAGGTTAGGTTTCTTTAGGCTTTTTTTCTTCTTTACAGTGGAGCCTATTTTTGATAATGTGTTTGGTTGGTTACATACACAAGGACTGGGTACGGCTCAACTCGACGATTTAATGCCTGGATTAACAGATATAGCCTGGGTCAGTTTTATTTTGTATTTAGTGGTTTTTGATTTTTTAGGTTACTGGGTTCACCGCGCTCAGCATCAATGGAGTTGGTGGTGGGCACTCCACGCAGTTCATCACTCGCAACGTCAAATGACACTGTGGAGCGATGATAGAAACCATATCCTGGATGATGTGATTCATGCTGGTATTTTTGCATTGGTTGCGTTGCTCATTGGCGTAGAGCCTGCCCAATATGTAGCGATCGTTTTCTTCACCAAACTCTCTGAGAGTTTTCAGCATTCAAATTTACGGATCTCATTTGGTAAATTTGGTGAATATTTATGGGTAAGTCCACGATTTCACCGGATTCACCACGGTATTGGAGTTGGTCACGAATTTAGTGATGGCGTTTTAGGCGGGCATAACTTTGCCTTGTTGTTACCTATATGGGACATCGTATTCAAAACTGCCTTGTTTGTAAACAGATACCCACCGACTGGCATTCGTGACCAAATTGAAGAGAGTGTCGATTATGGGGGAGGCTTTTGGAGTCAGCAAATACTTGGATTAAAACGTCTTTCTGACGCGATTTTTGGGCGCGGGGCTAATCTAAATTAACGCCCGCCTTGCGCATAATCTCCCCAAGCGTTAAAGCTTCATCATTGATGAAATGATCAAACTCAATTGCACTGAGTTTAAAGGGAAGTGCTCCCAAATTATCAAACCTAGCTTGTACGTCTGGCTGATCCATGATCGATTGGATTTCCTTGTTCAAACGATCTACGATGGGCTTGGGCGTCTGTGCTGGAGCAAGCATTCCAATCCAAAAGTTAAATTGTCCCTGCGGATAGCCTGCCTCTGCGGCGGTTGGTATATTAGGTAATGCAGAAATTCTTTTGTCTGAGCTAACGGCGAGTGCAGTAATTTTTCCGTCCTTAATGAGACTTAGTGCCGATACCACGGGACCGAATGCGAAATCCACATTTGAGCCTGTAACGTCCATCAGCATTTGAGGGGTACCCTTGTAGGGAACGTGCGTAGCTTTGAGTTTTAGGCCGTGGACAAATTTTTCAGCGTTGGTGTGAGTAGCGCTTCCCACTCCAGCACTTCCAAATGTAAGTCCATTTGGGGATGCGTTTGAGCGCTCGACGAGTTCCTTGACAGTTTTAATGCCACTTTTCGGAGAAACCACAAGCACATTGGGCTGGGTACCAAGAGGACTTACTGCAACGAGATCTTTGAGTTGGTAGTTCAGTTTGGTGTAAAGAACCGGGTTGACCACATGCCCTGCCGATACGACAACAAGTGTGTATCCATCGGGTGCAGACTTTGCAACAATTCCAGTTCCAATAGTTCCACCAGCACCAACCCTGTTATCGACAATGATTGGCTGGCCTAACTTAGCACCTAATTTCTCTGCGAAAACTCTAGCTAAAACGTCTGTTGCACTCCCCGCAGTAAAGGGAACGATTAAATTAATGGGACGATTGGGCCAATTGGGCGTCTGTGCAATTGAGTGTTGCAAGTATCCGGTAAAAAGTAAGCTAAATGTGCTGAAGCAAATCGTAAAAAATGAGGTTTGAAAGCGGTTCATTTGAAGTGTGTGTTGGACAACTTATTTGCGATCCTAAGAAGGGCGAGCAAAGGAGTTGACTACATTCTTATTGAATGTATTGATTATGAATGAGTACTGAACTAGGGAGTGATGTGTAAAAAGACGTTAATGCCCAAGCGGGGTTTGGTTATTTTTATTCGTATCCAGTCCGAGTAAACGGTAAAGGGCACAAAATCCGAATGTACCCGAGCCCAAGGTTAGAAATCCAGTTATCCATCCCCAAGTCTCTATTTGTTCTGTGGCGGCAAGAGTTAACAACAAAGCGCCCATCAAAATTCTCAGGACTTGATCTGATTCACCTACATTTCTAATCATAAAACCCCCACGTGTTTTTTTGATATCTGAAATCGCACATTGCTTGAGCTAATAGGATAAAGCTAAAGTTTAAATCTCACAATTGGTATTTGTTCTGATGCGACAAATGTTTGATCAATCAAATTGTGGCGATCCTATTAAGTTCAGCGGCTTCAATAGGTTCAATTAAATTTATTGACTAACCCCATAGAAAGGGGGAGAAGACGTGAACGTGAGGAGTTAGGAGAAGTCTCTATCAGTCAAAGTGTTACTGAACTTCCTTGACTGGCTTACAGTCGCCACAAACGAACATCGGCTGACCTAAGAGCTTTTTAAATGAGCCTGTGGCCCTTGGCTTATGCACTCCGCATTTAAAGCAACTCATAGTACCCATTGCGAAAGTACGACCACTAAAGGGTGAGCCAGCAACTTTGGACTTGTAACGCAAGCCGTCTTCTTTAATCGCGGTAGTGGAATCTCTAGATTTAGTCATATTCAGCAATTAATTGAATCAATCGGAATTTCAGATCTTGCAGTATTGGGTCTTGTTAATAAGAAATACTGCCTCAAACCAGAAAATTACTGTGTTGTTTATTATAAATCGTAAAGCCCTTAATTAAAAGCAGTCATTAAAGGTGTTTTCACCTAAAGTCCTAAAAGAAACAAATTGTCAATTTAAGAGTTGAATTTCGGGCTTAAATTCCAATTCACTCGTTATTTGTAGCCTTAGGTAACGGGGTTGAGTCGGTATTGGAGTGAAGATGGGAACGCTCAGCAGCAAATTTGCTGTTTTCTTGCTTTTGTAAATCCCTAAGTGCTTTCAGTTCGGAATTTACTTTTTTGATGTCCTCGGCTTCTTTTGATCTTTGTAAAACTCTTTCTTTTAAATTTTCTTTGTCGTTGTTCATTTTGAGCTCGCAATGTTTTTTCGATGATGGTAATGATTTATGTGAGCAAGAGTTTCTTGAAATATTAAAAAATATCAAAAAACGAACATCAAACAGGGATTAAAACATCGGTATCGAAAAAGTAATTTATTAGTAATGGGAATTGTAGTAAAAAATAATTCATATGAACGATTTTCGATTTTTCGGAATTCTAAAATTGACTTGGAAGCTACAAACCAC
>CAIWAO010000084.1 GCA_903910745.1 uncultured Burkholderiales bacterium | reverse complement strand
TTTCAATTTCAGCTTTACTAAAAATCATTAACAGCACACTGTTAAAACTTCATTTCTGCGTATATTGATCTAGATCAATATACGCAGAAATGAAGTTTTAACAGTGTGCTGTTAATGATTTTTAGTAAAGCTGAAATTGAAATAAATAAGCCTTACAAGCACCAGCATAGCTGTGGCAGTGTAAGGCTTAAAACTTGCCGTTGACTTAGAGAAATAGTGTATTCACGCAAGCGTGTTTACGTTACTTCCCTTTGACAATGAGGCAATGAGTTGCGCACCAACTGCGGCCGCAGGGGCTGCAGGAGCCGGCGTCGCCGCCGATGCCTGTTGCCACTGTGATACGCTACTTTGGGCTGCTTGAGCCGTGGCAGCACCGCCACCTGAACCAATTCGCATTCCCATTTCTCTCTCCTGATCGCAAAGATGTTCTTACCAACTATTGGTTAGAAAACACCTTAAGCATTAGACTAATCGGATCAGTTGGAGAATACTTTAATTTATTTGTATTTTTACTGAGTTACAAAGTATTAAAATGAAAATTCAAAAGAAAGTAGGTAATTTATGGCTCATTTGTTAATTATTGATCTACCCGGAGGTAATGACACTGATATTTTGAAGGCGGCAAAAAATCGGGGCGATACCTTCACTTTCTTGACCTCTGACCTTAATCTCTACCAAAGTCAAGATACTGTAAAACCGTATTTAGACATGGCTTTTGAACTCATAGAGGTCAAAGGCTTTGACTTTGAAGTTGTGCTCGCCAAGGTTTTAAACACTCACCAGAAGAATTCGTTTCACGCTTTGCTTTGTTTAATTGAAATCCGTTTGTTAGAGGCTTCAAAACTAGCAACTGTTCTAGGCCTTCATTATTTAAATTTAAACAGTGCCGTGCTTTTAAGAGACAAATACAACGTACGCAGACGTTTAGATGAAAGCGGCATAGCGCAACCAGATTTCGCGTTGGCGACTACTACAGAGGAAATAAAGTCCGCTGTTAAAGATCTGGGCCTTCCATTGCTGATCAAGCCCTCAGACGGATATGGATCGCAAAACGTTGTAGTCCTTCGCACGCAGTTAGATTTAGATCCCCTTATTAGTCCAATTGAGATCATGCTCCCAAGTCGGGCTGATTACGGCCTTGGCGTAATGGCAAACGATCGGCTCTTAGCGGAGCGCTACATGACTGGTCGTCTCGTAGGTGTGGATACACTGACCGTTAATGGGGTACATAAATTTTTGGGGGTGAATGAGAAGAAAATGTTTGCACCCCCTTCGTTTGCCATTCAGGGGGGGAGTTTTACGCCTAGAAATGAATCGCATTTAGAGCTAGAAAAGTACGCCTTTGCAATTTTAGATGCTGTTGGGTTTGATTCAGGAGCGACACACATCGAGATGATGTTGACCGCTGATGGCCCAAGACTGATTGAAATCAATCCAAGACTCGTTGGGGCAAAGATAGGTAGATTGATTGGTTTTGCAATGGGAAGAGCTATTCATGAAGATTTAATTGAAATCCATTTAGGAATATGGCCTCTAGGCTTAGATGAGATCAAAAGTCAATCAGTCGCCACTACAAGGTGGTTTACATCTCCCGTCGAGGGAGTCATCAAGAGTATTACTCCTCCCAAATGGTCTGATGACAATATTAAATGTGTAGAGTTTTTAAAAGGTGTCGGGGATAAAGTTCGTCCTGCCTTTGATAATGCCGAGAGAATCGGATATGTAATGGCTTGCGGTGTGGATGAAGTCAAAGCAGAGGAACTTGCCAACCGGTACATTGAAGAAATAGATATTTTTATCGAGCGAGCATAGAGCTCACAAAGAGGATTAATTGAAAAAATAAAGATTAAGAGTGAGCCATATCTTCTTTGAGACCGATTAAGTGGCCCATCTTATTTTCTTTTGTTTTTAAATAATCTTGATTGAATACATTTTTACCCACACTATGCTCATGTCTCTTAACTGTAAAACCCAGCTCTTTCAGAGCTTTCACTTTTTCAGGATTATTTGACAAAAGATTGACCGTGTTTACGTTGAAATAATCAAGCATAGCCTTGCAAACTTCATAGCTACGAAGGTCATCTGCTAGACCAAGCATCCGGTTAGCTTGTACAGTATCAGCACCATTTTCTTGTAACTTATACGCTTTGATCTTATTGACAAGACCAATACCTCGACCCTCTTGTCTTAGGTACAAAAGGATACCTTGACCCGCATTTGCGATTTTCTCTAAAGCAGCCTCCAGTTGAGGTCCGCAGTCACACCTCAGACTAAATAAGGTATCACCCGTCATACATTCTGAATGAATTCGAACTAGACATGGTGTTTCGCGGTTAAATGTGCCTAGAGTCAATGCCAGGTGTTCTTTGCCGCTTGATTTATCCGTGAAAGCGTGTAGCTCAAAAGTTGCCCACTTGGTTGGCAGTGAGCAACTCGCCTCGTGAACAACAATATTCTCAAGCATTTTAATGGGCACTTAATTTATAAATTTCGCCGTCATAGGATCCGGCCAGAAAACAATCGTTTGAATTATCCCACGTAATAGAGGAAATGCCAGAACTCGTGGGCCTAGAAGTTTTGATGAACGTTTTTTTATCCAAGTCAAATAAACTAAGAGTTCCTCCATAGCTCCCCGTAAGTATCACCGTTTTATCCGAGTTGATGCCGAGACATTTCACAGAATTTTTGTGGGGTGTGATGTAGATTGATGCTTCGTCGCCTTCCCATATTCTCAAAGTCAAATCACGTCCAACACTTGCAAACTTATTCTCTCCAATCGAGCAGCATGCATTGGTAATGCGCTCGTGGGCTTTTTCTTTGCGGGTGATGAGAGACCAGTTTTGTACGCTGTACCAAGAAATTTGAGTCGAGGCACAAACCGCGAACAAAACACCCTCTGAATAACTCAGTCCTTTGACTGCATTAACAAAAGCTTCAATCGTTATTTTTAGTTTGATTTGTGTTTTTCCAATTTGCTCAAAAATTAATATCTCTCCTGTGTAAGCACCAATCGCAATGTAGCTTGAGTTGTCGATGAAAAAGGATGCTGCACAGTTCAAAGGGGAGTGGTGAGAATACAAAACTTCACCCGTGTTGGCATTAAAGACACGCCCAAGTTGCCCACCAGTTAACACGAGCTCACCGCTTGAGGAGATGAAATTACACAGGCTTCCCATTGAAAGAGTGGGCTCACCGTTAATATGGACGACCCCCGAGTCGCCTACCGAATAAACGAGTGGTCCAACAAGTTGAACAGCGTTTATTGCGTGTCCCCCTTCAACGCCTTTTGCATTCCAGCTGTGACTCTTAAGATCGTACAAAGCGTATGTTGAGCCAAAGGTGCCGGTTGCGATTTGGCCATTATTTAAAACGCATGCAGCTCTTGCCCAAACAGTTTCGGGATAATCGGTTCTGGAGAGTTCGCTTATCGATAGGTCTGCGTTTATTTGCCAAATAGCCATGGATCTGTCATAGCTCAAGGTGACGATTTGTCTAGTTTGAAAATTAACGACTAACTTCTTTATACCCGCTCTGTGTGCCTGAATGTAGTGGGTCGTTTCTGCATTGATAATTGCGATTCTTCCCAAATCATCGCCAGCGTAGATAATTCCGTTTGTATCTATTTCAACGCTATCCGTTCTAACTTCTAGATGGGTCGTTTGAGAAAGCTCCCCGGTATTTGCATTCCAACGCCGGATAGTCCCGTCAACACTGGAGGAAATAACAAACTGATTATCTTTAGACCAAGAAACACTCAGTACATTACCTGTATGCCCAGCCATTGCGTGAAGGCAGTTACCTCCCATATCGAAAATCCTTACCAATCTATCCAGAGCGCAAGTAGCGATTTTTGAGTCATCTGGCGAGAATACTGCCATATCAACATCATCCCCATGTCCAGGTAATACAGCCTGAAGCCTCATCTCAGGCACAGACCATATTCTTGCTGAATAATCGCTGCTCGCACTAACCAACCATCTACCGTCATTGCTGAAACGACAATCGTTGACCAAATGGTCATGATTTCCTCTTGCAATTGCAGCTCTTTCTTGGGCATTCCAAAGAATGAGTTGATTATCGTAACCAGCAGTTGCGACCCAGTTACCCCACGTAGCGATACCTGCAATCGGACCTTTGTGATCAATCATAAATTTACTTATTAATTTTTATTTGTGAATTGACTAAATATTATTGACATATGGAGCAATAAACGAACCACTAACTCCTTTGAGGTCTTTACTTAAAAAGTGGCAAGCGATTGCCATTAGATATAGATTAATTCAAACTTAAGTGGCAATGTATTGCCATTTAAGACTATATTTACAAATAGATAAAACGTAAGAAATGTAAAGTTTTTAATTAAATAATGAGCTTAATCAACGACTTATATGTATTGCCCTCTATAACCCTAAATTAAATAAGACAATTCCATTTTGTGGCTTAAAAAGTGCTCAGTAAATAGTTCTTCAAGTCGTTAATCACTAAGTGAGTTTGGCTTATTAAGTTTTATTTTCAGGAGTTCCACATGGGAATGCGTATCGGATCAAGTAATGCGATGGCTATGCAAAGCACAGCCTTATCTCAAACTCAAGGCAAGCAGAAAAATGTCTCTGATTTATTTTCTGCACTCCAGTCTGGAGACCTCCAAGGAGCTCAAAAATCATACTCCGCACTTGGTTTAAGCACAGGCGCTACTGGCTCAAATTCACCTTTGGCTCAAATAGGAAAAGCTCTTAATTCTGGTAATTTATCAAGCGCGCAAGAAATTGCAAAATCAATGAACGCAAATGCTGCATCTGTTGGGAGTACAACTATTCCTACACAAACTGCTGCTCAACCGTCCTCAACAATTGATTTGGCACAGCAGTTGATGAGTGATTTCTCTTCTGCATCATCAACTCTTGGGCTTGGTAATCAAATCAATACTCTGGTTTAATTGCAAATACAATTTTTTTGTTTGTAAATTCTTTATGAAAAAAATACTCTTTCTCTCTGGTAGCCAGAGAAGAGACTCACACAATCAAAGACTTCTGAAGAATTTAGCAAAGCGTTTAGAGCACATTTTATCGGTTGATACAGTTGAACAAGGGCAGATCAATTTGCCTTTGTTTGACCAAGATTTAGAGAACGATCCAGTGCTTAGATTGCAGGTTAAAAACTTGCACTCTCGTATATCTGCTTGCGATGCAATGATCGTTGCGTGCCCAGAATATAACGGACTCATCACGCCTTATTTGAAAAATACGATAGATTGGGTGTCTAGACTTCAGTACATAGATGAAAGTTGCTCGAACGCATTTATTGACAAACCTGTGCTATTGGTAAGTGCCTCAACTGGATGGAGTGGTGGTGCAGTTGGATTGCCAAGTGCAAGAACTCTTTTTGGCTATATCGGATGCCATGTGTTGGGAGGGGCGATATCTATACCCAATATTCAGCAATACTTAATAGGCTCGGAATTGAATTTCGATCAGAATTACGAAAATTTGATCGTATTTCACCTTCAAAGGTTTAAAGAATTACTGGCCCCAAAGACTTTGGTGAATACAGGTTTTTTGAAAGGGTAATAATGTCTGCAAGGGATGCTATTGCAAATATAAATATAAACGCAAACGCAAACGCAAAAACAAACGCAAATGAATGGCATATGCCAAAGTTTGAGCCTGCACTCTGTGGCATGAAAGATGACCGAGAAAGACTCGGACTACCTAATTATTTTGCGCCTCTAAGGTTTGATGACAAACTCTCAGGGGAGTTTGAAAAATTAAGAGGAAACTCTGTTGATCAATTATTAGAAATCATCTCCTCAAAAGATTCTCTTTTAGAGCAGAGAATAGTTGCAGGAAACTTATTAGCAGTAATTGGCGATCCAAGACTCAGTGACTTAACGCATTTAATGGTAGATATCCCTGGTGCAACAGCATTGATTGGTTTAGATGAAGCGGATATTGATAAAGTCTTGGAAAAATTTGCAGGTTTGGGTTTGCAAACTAAGTGGATTGAAAAGGAGTGCCCCAAGCATAAAGTTTCAATCAAGCCTTTTAAATTAGCTAAATATCCCGTTACCAATTCTCAGTACAAAAAGTTTCTATTAGAGACTCAGCATCCCGAGATCCCCTCCAGTTGGGAATTCAGAAGATATCCAATAGAGCGTGCAAATCATCCCGTATATACCGTATCTCCTGACTCCGCAGATGCTTATGCCAAGTGGCTTACCAGCAAGACAAGAATCGCATACAGACTTCCAACTGAGCCAGAGTGGGAGTGGGCCGCAAGTGGTCCTGATAGAAATGAATTCCCCTGGGGAAATACATTCAATGCAAATTTTGCGAACACAGCCGAAACGGGATTGTTTACTTCCTCACCTGTTGGTGTATTTCTGGGCGGGGAGTCTTGTTTTGGTATTTCTGATATGGCCGGAAACGTTGAAGAATATACGGCACATAACTATTACCCGTACCCTAATGGCCGAACAGTGGTAGACCATTTGGTAGAGTTAAACGGTCAGTATAGAGTGGCAAGGGGAGGGAGCTTTGCACGCTTTAGAGACTTAGCCCGGACCAAACGCAGGCACGGTCATAACCCTAAATCAGCCACTTATGCCATGGGCTTTAGGTTGGCCTGCGACCATTAGATGAGCGCAATAAATTCTTGGTTGCTGGTATCCAGGTTAAAACTCAGATTAGACTGAGCTCCAACATCTTTTAAATCTTGAAGTGTCTGTTCATTATTAGAGTAAATAAGCCAACCGTCGTTACTCGGTTCACTTTCAATGAGATGCTGCTTTGTCCCTGATTCGGTGGCTTTTAAAGCCAATATGAGTTGCTCGTGTTCAACCAAATGAAATAAATAGCCATTGTTAGAGAGTGAGCACGACTTTATACCCAACTTAGTACACAAGGCCTTTTTAAATAAAACTTCGTTTGAATTCGTTTCATGCAGTTTAGTTATTAGTTCACGTGTTATTTCGTCTATTAAGTAAACAGTTGGTGAATTCTCACGAGTTGCTCTATCAGGAAAAGGTATTGTTTGCCACGCATCCTTTGGACACAATTTATTTATTGGATTCAGTTGAATTTGTGGGTTTATCTCAAATGGA
Organism: uncultured Burkholderiales bacterium; assembly: GCA_903910745.1. Lineage (GTDB taxonomy): Bacteria > Pseudomonadota > Gammaproteobacteria > Burkholderiales > Burkholderiaceae_C > Limnohabitans. The sequence goes on along the minus strand of CAIWAO010000084.1, from coordinate 1,904 downwards.
TAAATCCTGCAGGTTAAAGGTCTTTGCTCGTAAATAGAGCAGTTTTGATTGTCATCTAAGTTGGGACACGCATCTGAGTAGTGCCCTACTAAGGTCACAGCGACTCTGATCGCAAGCGAACCACTCATAGCTTCAAATGTAATGGCTTTTTTGCGAGTAAATAAAGAGTCTGATAAAAGCGTGTCATCTGTCCATGGAATAGCCTCTGTTAGGATCTTTACACTGCCTCCCCTTCCTAACCAATCAATTGCCTCCCTTGTAGTCAAAGGTATATTTAGTGCGTGACAGCATTTTCCGCATTGAGTGCAATTAAACGAAACTTTCTTCATCCACAGATTCTAATCATGATTTGGTTCTGTCCTTTATCAATGTACTTGATTCGATTTGTTGATGATTAAAAAATGTCATCATAGATTTACCCCTATTTCTAGAGTCCTATGATGGCATCAACCCGGAGGGGGTAAATTGAAGCTTTTGTTAAACTATTTAGAAAATCTACGAATTTAATTAATCATTTAAAAACATGATCGAATTGATATCTCAAGCCAACTGCATAACCGACTTGATTTTCCCCTGGATTTGGAGTTGAGCCTGAGTTGGTATTTGAGGGTACAAAAATATTGGCGTTATCACCAAGGGTAATAGATGTTCCACTTTGATTCGTAACTCTTGAGTAAATGCCGTAAATATCAAAATTTTTGTATGGTGTAAAGATATATTGGAGAGTTGCAATAGTTGCCTGATTACCTTTTCCAGCGGTGACTGTGTTATTTGTCTCGTAGTAATAACCCAAAGCCAATTGATGTGCTGTATTTGCCTTGTAACGAACTCCGGTGTATGCAACGTTAATAGAGTTTGAGCCTTTAACAGCTGCATTGCTTAGATCCTTTCTTGTGTCATACCCTAGATTGAATTTATATTTTTCGTATTTGTAAATTCCTCCAAACTGAAGCACTTGCAGACCTGGAGATCCATTCGTTGCCGCACTATCTACTCCGTAATATTTTTGAACATTCGAATTCGAAGAGGTCAAGCCAAACTGATTATAGGTAAATGTAGTTGTTCCCAAATAAGTCGTAAACATCTGGAAATCTGTTGCCTTATATCCAAGGTAGATCTCCCTTGTTGTACCATTCTTTAAATCGCCAGTTCCTCCAACTGCGCTGAATGCCAATCCTCCCTCAAATCCAGCAAGATTAGGTGTGTAATATTTGATTTGATTGTTTGCTCTGCTTAAGTCATAAACACTTAAACTGCCAATTGCACCAAAGTTACCTAAACCCGGTCCGGCTGAAATTGGATCAAACTTTCCAGTTTGCTCATATGACATGGTTGTAGTGCGTCCTATATTTAAAGAGCCGAATCTCTCTGCAGCCAAACCGATCGTCTCCTCTCTACTAAATAACATTGCGCCTTTAGGTATCGTGGCGTTATAGCGATCAGTCCCTTGATTTTCGGTATTTCCACTTGTAAAATTTGTTGGATATAGAGCAGCCTCAAGTACCCCTACTAATCTTAGATCGTTGGTGATACTATAACTACCAATTGCGCCGTATCTAGACGTCGAGAGTCCTCCATTGATCGGACCATTCCATGCATTACCCTGTGAGATAACTGCTGATTTATAGTTGTCAGCATTCTCGATCCTTGCGTACCCTGCATCAACCAAGCCAAACACAGTAAGTGAGTTTTGAGCTTGAGAAGTTAAAACTATACCGCTTAATAGAGTAAATAATAATGTTTGTTTGATGCTGTTATTTTTCGATTCCATTTACATTCTTTGTAATGATTTATAAAACGGAATGTTAAAACTTTGATATACCTAAGTAAACCAAATAAAAATGCTTTGCTTATGAGTAATATACTAATTACTCAAATGTATATATAACAAAAATTTAATTTAC
>CAIWAO010000083.1 GCA_903910745.1 uncultured Burkholderiales bacterium | reverse complement strand
GGTTTAATATGGGTTAAGTAACTACGCGCTTATAGGAAGAACTGCATGAAGTTCATCGATAGACTCCGGATATCCATAGGCCGCCGTCGCAATCACATCATCCTTCGATCTGACCTGAGACATACTTTACACTTTGTACCGAGGGATCGACTAAATACTTGTCTGCAAAAAAAGTAGCCTCAGTAACTATCACAGGCTATTTGTTTGAGTCAGCCTTTGTTGCTTGAACGCTTACTAAACAAGAGGTAATGGCTTATGAGAACCTACTTAAAGAAAAGCTAGAATCAAGGGACACGGACTCAACTTGAACTAAGAACAGAAGAAAGGTAAGTCGAGTTCTTAAATTATGAATATATCGTTTTTAAATACAACAGACTATTTTCAATATCATCACTTCAAGACTTGGTAGTGAGAAACTAGACAATGAGAATTGAAATACTTGTTTCCAATATCGTTAAGCAAAACGATATTGAAGCCGTGGTCAATTCTGCAAATGCCAATTTGAGGCTAGGCTCTGGAGTGGCAGGTGCAATTCATTCGGCAGCTGGCCCTGAGCTTGAGAACTATTGCGAACCAATTGCACCCCTCGCACTTGGACACGCGGTCATAACCCCAGGTTTTAACTTGCCCAACAAATGGGTCATCCATACCCGTGCAGGAAGTATGATCACGTATGACAACGCCTTAGAAATTCTTGAGGAGTGTTTAAATTCGGTATTTAGAGTTGCACTGCAAAATAATATTAAATCAATTGCAATGCCTGCCGTTGGAACCGGTGTGTTTAAAATTCCAACCAGAGATTGCGCCGCTATTACTGCTAAAGTTATCAAGCAGAACATAGATTCACCTTTGAATTTAATTCGAATCTGCGTAAGTAGCGTTGATGCGCAAAAAGAGTTTCAATCTGCTTTTGCTAAGCATCAATTAGACTGAGGAGTCTTCCATATTTTCACTGATGGTGTAAGCCATCGACTCAGCCGCAAGTTCAAAATTGGCCACACGATCATCGAGTACTCAAGCCCAAAAACCAAAGTTGGCTTGATCAGTCTTCCCGCAGACTTGGACACCCTTTCCCGCAAGAATGTGAGCGAATTTATCCAACCTTTCGCTCGCTCACGACATGTGCAATTCAAGCGATCGGGATTGGATGCCTGGGCTGAGGCAGTTACCCGTGCTGCAGGAGAAGACATCAAGCTAGATGAGACAGGAAAACTATTGGTCGCGCTCAAAAAGAAGCATTTGATCAACGGCCGACAGATGGCACGTTTGATGACCAACCATCTAAGAGAGCATCAACGTGTTTGATCCTTTTGGCGACTTTGCATCAAGGGCTATCTTCAAAACATCGAAGGACACCAGCGCCCCGAAGAAGTCAAGTTTCTGGAACATACCTTCTTTGAGGCGAACTTCGAGGATGCGTTCAAGTTTCTGGGGGAATTGACATCCTCACCTGCCTAAAGGCATGGGGGGATGTCAAGATGTCACTATCGGCAGTTACGAGTAATTTAACTCGGTAGCTTTTTTGCACCCGCTGTACCAAATATTCCATTCGGTCACCTAAACAAGGTGGGGGTTACTTTAAATCGAAAATTATGGATCCGACGAGATTTGGACTTTCACTGTATGCAATGGGATGAAAGGCAAGTGAGTATCACCATTTAGTATTGATCGAATACCCTGTAGTCGGTTCTTTCCTAGGGAAAATTCACAAAAAAAGGGGTCATAATGTTGGTTAATTTACAGGACGCATTCCAAAAATAATTGTCTGCTCTGTCCTGTCTTGTCTTGTCCTGTTCAATCTTCTCAATAATGACTGACTTCACAATTTAATTTCAAAAATGAAGCTTTTTGTCTCCCACGCCTCTCCTTATCTTAAAAGCTTCAGTTTTACACAAAGGAGTGGGCACTGGCTGAATCATTTTTTTTCGCTTTTAGAGCCCTAGGGTATAAAAGTCCAGTTTTTACATTGATCTTATGAACATACTCCCCAACTCTGGCGCACTAGGAGCTCAAGTGCTGAGTCTTGATCTTTCTCAGGCGCTCAGTGAAGAGGAGTTTGCACAAATTGAGAAGGCGCTTGGAGAGCACAGCGTTTTGTGCTTTCCCGCTCAGCAACTCAGCTCATCAAATTTGAAAGGATTTGCTGAACAATTTGGCAAACTCGAGATCAATGTGGCCAACATGTACCAAGACCCCGAATATGCTGAGGTGATGATTTTGTCCAACAAAGTGGACGAGGAGGGAAAGGCGTTGGGGTTAAGGGATGCCGGACAGGACTGGCACACCGATATGTCTTACAGCAAAGATATTGCTTTTGCCAACGTTTTGTATGCACTAGAGATTCCGCACAGAGACGGTAAACCATTAGGTAACACTGCATTTTGTAGTACCAAACGGGTTTACCAATCAATTCCTGAGGATTTGAAAAGAAAATTATCCAAGACGACGGTGACCCATGATTTTGCAAAATTTTGGGACAACATGAGAGCGCGACCCGCCAGCACCAGGCCTGAGTTGACCGCTGCTCAGCGCGCTGCAAAACCGCCCGTCTCCCATCCTATTTTCATTCGACACCCGATTTCTGGGGACCCAGTTCTTTATGCAAATCCAGGATACTCTATACGAATCAACGAGTTGAGTGTAAAAGAAAGTGATGAGATTTTAAATTTTTTATTTGATTTACAACTGCGTCCTGAGTTTCATTACGAGCATAGGTGGCGAGTTGGGGATGTGCTGATGTGGGACAACATTGGTACCCTTCATAACGCCGTAGCAGATTACGAAGCTCATGAGCATAGGTTCATCAAGCGTTGCCAAGTGATGGCTGATCGTTATTTCCCGTACGGTACACATGCACTGCAAGCTTAAGATTTATTGTTGTACTCTGAATAGTCGCTATTTTTGAGATCCATTACAAAGCTATTATTTGAATTTATGCAAAACTCTACTTCTTTAATGCTGGGCAAAGGGATCCGCATCTCAATGCGTTTCAGTTCGAAGTCATTGCTTGTTAAGCAGTCTTGGACTTTGTCTAGGCATTTTTATTGGTTTTGTTTCGCACTTTATTCAATGCTCGGGGGCTTGTTTTCAAGTCAGCGTTGTATTGCAGCTGATAACTACCCCACTCACCAGATAAGAATATTGGTTGGATTTGCCGCAGGGGGACCCACCGACATCATTGCCAGGGTCATCGCCAAAGATATGACAGAGACCTTGGGTGAGCCCATCGTTGTAGAAAACAAGGCCGGCGCGAGTGCAATGATTGCGACAAGGGAGGTTCGCAATGCACCTGCAGATGGTTACACCCTCCTCTTCTCGTCCTTGGGTCTAAATGTGAATCCTATTTTGATTGGAGATGCTGCGGGTTTTAACCCTAAAACTGATTTCGCACCTATATCCAATGCCGCCAATTTGCCGATGGTTGCAGTCACAGCATATAACTCGCCCATTAAATCAATGAATGAGTTACTTACGGTTGCCAAATCAAAGCCAGAGGCAGTCAGCTTTGCCTCGTCGGGTCCCGGGGGATCGGGACACTTGGCGGGAGAGTTACTGGCCACTATGAACAAACAAAAGATGCTTCACGTGCCCTACAAGGGCAATGGTCCTGCTTTGCTCGAGGTGATGTCGGGTAGGGTTGATTTCATGTTTTATCCAGTGATTGGTTTAGCTGAAAATGTGAACGCCAAAAGGGTCAGTATCCTAGCGGTTGGAACTGCTAAAAGACTTCCCCAATTCCCTGATAAACCGACCATGTCTGAGATCGGCTTTCCCGGCTTTGAGGAGACCGCACCATGGGTGGGTCTCTTAGCGCCTGCAAAGACACCTCCCGCTATCATCAACAAACTGTATAGTGCGATGAACAAAGCTTTAGCAAAAGCTGAGGTACGAGCGCAATTAGAGAAGTTAGGTGCGGTTGTTGTTGGTGATACACCAGAGCAATTTCAAGCATTTTTAAAACGAGATTATGAGCGCTGGGAAAGTGTCGTTAAAGCAGCAGCCATCAAAGTAGATTTAAACTAATAGCCACCGATAGCGCTCATCAAAGTTCTTTGATTTAGATCTCTTGCTTTGAATATTTCACTTAAACATGCAAACTTTGCCCCACTCTGTATCAAAAGCTGTATCGATTGAGGACTTACGCCTCATTGCAAAACGCAGGTTACCGACCTGTATTTTTGATTTCTACGACGGTGGTGCTGAGGACGAGATTACTCTTTTATCGAACATTCAAAGATTTCGTGAAATTAGTCTCTTACCTAGGATTTTAAGGTCGGTGCACCGAATAGATACTACCCGACATTTGTTGGGCTCTGAAATCAAGGTTCCCTTTGCAGTAGCGCCTACTGGTGCACTGGGGTTTGGACGGCACGGTGCAGACCTAAGCCTTGCCAAAGCAGCTGCAGAGCAAGGCACCATCTACACCCTCTCCAGCTCGGCGACCACCTCCATTGAGCAAATAGCAAGACATGCACAGGGTAGGCAATGGTTCCAGGCTTATATACTCAAGGACAAAGACTTCTTTTATAAGCTAATTGACAGAGCGTACGCTGCAGATTTCGAGGGTTTGATGATTACTGTTGATTTGCCTGTGGGGGGTAAAAGGGAGCGTGATAATAAAAATAGCTTCTCTATTCCGTTCAAACTCAGTCCAAGTGTGGCCTTAGACTTTCTGTCTAAACCGGCCTTTCTGTCCTCCCTTTTATCTAAGGGAATGCCTGTGCTTGAGAACATGGTGGGCTTGGAGGGTGAGACAAGGAGTGTGAACCACATTGCCTCCTCTGTTGGGCGCAACTATGATGCATCCTTTAACTGGGATGACTTAAAAAGGGTCAGAGATTATTGGCACCGAAAACTCATCGTCAAAGGCGTGTTACACCCAAGTGATGCTATTAGACTCATTGAGCTTGGAGTGGACGCCGTGGTTGTATCCAACCACGGGGGGCGTCAACTAGATACTGCAGTAGCTACTCTTGACGCTCTCCCAGGCGTTGTTAAAGCTGTGGACAAACGAATTGCGGTCTTAATGGACGGGGGCATTAGAAGAGGAAGCGATATCTTCAAAGCAATTGCGTTAGGGGCAGATGCAGTCTTAACAGGCAGGGCTACACTATTTGGTGCGATCAGTGGGGGCGATAGTGGTGCATTACACGCAATGAACATTCTCAAAGAAGAATTGGTTCGAACCATGCAACTGAGTGGAGTGACTGAGCTGGCAGAGATATCAAAAGATTTTTTATTTTTAAAGCAAGGACTTGTATGAAGTGGCTGCGTTACTCGGTTGATGGGGAGACTTTTCAGGGCTACCTCGCGCAGAAGACTTTGCACGCGGTGAGTGCCCCGCCCTGGGGGGACTGGAAAGAGCTGGGTATAGAGCACGCAATGAACGAAGTCAAAATTGAAGTTCCCGTGATCCCTCCAACTTTTTACGCTGCAGGCTTGAATTATGTAAAACACATCATAGAAGTTGCCGAGTCAAGGGGAGAAAAACCCGTTATACCTGCGGCTGCTGATATAGGGTACCGAGCTGTGAATGCTTTGATAGCAGACCAAGAGGATGTGATTATTCCGGCCGACGCGGGCGAAAAAATTCACTACGAAGCGGAGCTGGTTGTGGTGATTGGTAAAAAAATTAAGAACGTGAGTGAGCAAGACGCTCTCTCAGCAGTCTTAGGTTACACGATCGGCAACGATGTGAGTGAACGAGATTGGCAAAAAACCGATCGCACTTTTTTTAGATCAAAGAACTCTGATACCTTTAAACCCATGGGGCCATGGATTGAGACGAACTTTGATATTGGACAAGCAAAAACACGTGTGAAGGTGAACGGTAATCAAACCATAGAGTTTGATACCAAAGCCATGCTCTTTGACATATCTACTTTCATAAGCAGATCGTCAAAGTACGTAACCTTCTGTCCCGGTGACGTGATTTGGATGGGAACAGACGGTACATCGCCAAATATTAGAGACGGTGATAAAGTAGAAATAGAAATCACTGGCCTTGGAACTCTTACCAACACATTTCGTCGGTTAGGAAATTAAGGGAACTCAACGAGAGTCCCAGCCGATCTCCAACTTCAAGAGCCTAGGATTTAAGACACCCAACCAGGTGTTTCATGAATCTCTAAACCGTGTTGCACTTCATACTTGAATTCACGTATTGAATTAACAGCTTAAATTCACTTTAAATTTTAAGGCAACTCGACTGTCACTTTAATAGAACTGTACCATTCCACGAGTTGTGATATGTCTGAATCAGTAAGATTTTTGGCTATGACGCCCATAACTTCATTAGGTCTTTTGCCGCTGCGGTAGTTTTTTAACTGTTCATTCAAATATATGGGCTGCTGACCCGCTAAATTAGGGGCATTAGGTAGTATGGCTAGACCTTGAGGGCCGTGACACAAACTGCAAAGCGAATCCGCCTTCGCGCGTCCCAAACTCTCATCATCGGCGTAACTCGTTAGAGTAATCAAAAGACAACTATATAGAAGAAAATTTCTCATACATCATGTTAGATTAAAAAAAAGGCCTTTTACAAGGCCCTGAATTATTTAAACCATTAGAGTGTTTAAATCGGATTAGTCATTTTTATAACTAATTCTGTAAAGTGCGCCCGCATAGTCGTCAGACACCAAAATAGAACCATCAGGCAAGGTAGCAACGTCAACTGGTCGGGCTAAGGCGCGACCAGTTGTTTTATCCAAGAAGCCATCAGCAAACACCTCTGATGGTCCAGCATTTCCATCCGCTTTGATTGGAACAAAGTTGATTAGATAGCCGCTAGGTGTAGAACGGTTCCAAGACCCGTGTGAGGCGACAAATAGACCGCCTTGGTATTTTTTTGGAAACGCTGAGCCTGTGTAATGTGTTAAGCCGAGTTGGGCTTGGTGAGCAGGAAATTCAACCTGTGGAAAGATGGCTCCCGCAGGTTCTTTCATGTCTTTTAGGTCAGGAGCAGCCGCGGAGCCTGCAACTTTGAAGTGGCCGTTCCAGTATGGGTAACCAAAGTGTTCCCCGGCTTTTGTAAGTTTGTTCAACTCGCCAGGTGGAATATCATCGCCTAAGCCGTCGGTTTGGTTATCAGTTGTCCAAATATCACCTTTTGGTCCAATGGAAATGCCTGCAGGGTTACGCATACCCTTGGAGTAAACAGTACGACCTGAGCCATCTAACCCGTTGAACCGTAAAACTCCTCCAATACCGAGTTCCTCAAAAAGTGCAACTTTATCTTTGGGCTGCACGTTGTAGGGTTGACCCATGGTGACGTAAATCTTACCGTCATTTGCAACCTTACACACACGTCCTGTGTGATTAAAAGACTGCTCTTCTGGGGGTATTAATTTACCTTCTGGAACCACTAGATCAACGGCAACATCTGGGCCTTCATAGAAATACTCTGCCGCAGGGAAGTGTAATATGCGGTTTGACTCGGCAACGATCAAAAATCCGTCCTTAGTAAAGCAAACACCGTTGGGGTTAGAGAATTTTATTGATGGAGCAAACTGCTTAACCTCTGTTGCTGAGTCCCCGTTATTACGGTTCGTCACAGCCCAAACTGTTGTCTTGCGAGTACCAACAAATAACATGTTGGTCGAGGGTGCTACAGCCATGTAGCGCGCATCGGGGACGACCGCATATAAGTCAATTTTAAAACCGTCTGGCAACTTGACTTTCTTTAGGTTTGCGCGAATAGCGTCTGCATTTTTACCTTCTTGTGGCACAGAAGGTATAACCATGTTTGTGGAGGTATTGCCCATCCTTTGAAGCGTAGACAAGTTTTTATCCTGGGCAATTGCAGTCGTTGCACAAAGCACAAAAACGGAGAGCGCGAGTGTGTTGAGTTTAAGAAGATTCACAAAAATCCTTAATGGAGTTGAAGGTTGAAATCACAAAAAAAATTTTAAGATGAAATAATATTTATCAATAGCAGTATTAACCCTGGCACAAAAAAAATTTAACCGACATTTTCCGTTAGAGATTTCTAAGGGGTAAATACAGGGCTGAAAGTGACCGGCTTATCAAAGGTTTTGGTCTTG
>CAIWAO010000082.1 GCA_903910745.1 uncultured Burkholderiales bacterium | reverse complement strand
TTCAAATGATTTGGCGACTTGTTTGGTCTTTTTTAACTCAAATGAGTATCCGGGAATGATGAGGGACTTAGTATGAAAACCTGCCTTTTTAAGAACCTCATCCACAGGCAAAAGTTCTTGAGAGGAACTGCACAATCCGTGCAATAAAACCACCAGCATTTCATTTGCTTTTGTGGAGGAAGGCTGTGTGAGCTGCTTGAGCTGCTTAGGATCAACGCTTTCCTCCACCTTCCCACCATCAACCCTTGGATGACTCATAGGATCCGCCCCCACATGCACTGAATGCAAGGGTTCGTTTAAGGGTCCGGGAGAGGATTGAGACATGTGAGAGGGAGACTGGACAGAAAAATTCAGAATTGTTTCAAATAACCTAATCGACTTAAAATCACTTTTTTTTAAAGCAAAAGACTTAAAAAATTTATTCTTCTATCCATATTTGACTTTATTGTGGCTGGGACTTAACTGAATGATCACTCAGCATCCAAAGACGAGATTATTGCAAGAATCTGAGCACTATACTCATAAATAACTACTTATATTAACTTAATGTCAAACTTGGATGGATTTTTGTTAGCCTAGCCAGGCTAAAACGCTAAAAATTACAAACTATGCAAAAGAAGCCTACAACTGTAAAAATATCAAGGCCAAAAAAAACAATCAATGGAAAAATTGATTATTTACAAAAGATCTTAAACGCTGTGGTCTATGACGTTGCAAAAGAGTCATCCCTAGATGAGGCTAAATCTCTAAGCACGCGTTTAAACAATACGGTTCTTTTAAAAAGGGAGGATCAACAGTCCGTCTTTAGCTTTAAGTTGCGCGGAGCCTACAACAAAATGGCGCACCTAAGCGCATCTGAGCTCAAAAAAGGGGTGATCTGTGCCTCCGCTGGCAACCATGCCCAAGGAGTGGCACTCAGCGCGAGTAAGCTCAAATCAAAAGCAATCATTGTCATGCCTGTGACCACCCCCTCACTCAAAGTCGAGGCAGTTAAAGCGTTAGGAGGTGAAGTGGTCCTCTTTGGTGACAGTTACTCAGACGCTTACCATCACGCGTTAGATCTATCCAAGTCAAAGGGCCTCACATTTGTTCATCCCTTTGATGACCCAGACGTCATAGCTGGTCAGGGAACAATCGCAGCTGAGATGCTCAGACAACACCAAGGGCCGCTTGACGCAGTATTTGTAGCAATTGGAGGCGGTGGCTTGATTGCGGGTGTGGCCAGCTACATCAAGGCGGTCAGGCCTGAGGTCAAAGTCATTGGCGTACAAATGAACGACTCCTCAGCAATGCTTCAATCGGTTGAGCAAGGCAGAAGGGTTATCCTTAGTGATGTGGGTCTTTTCTCAGACGGTACGGCCGTTAAGCAAGTGGGTTCAGAGACCTACAGAATTGCCAAAGAATTGGTGGACGACTATATCTGTGTAGATACGGATAGTGTTTGTGCTGCAATTAAAGATGTGTTCATAGATACGAGAAGTATTGTTGAGCCTGCAGGAGCTATGGCAGTAGCTGCAATAAAGAAATACATCACAGTTCACAAGACGAAGGGTGAGACTTACGCTGCAATTTTATGCGGCGCAAACATGAACTTTGACAGACTTCGCTTTGTAGCGGAGCGGGCAGATGTGGGAGAGGAGCGGGAGGCGTTATTTGCTGTCACCATCCCTGAGGAGCGGGGAAGCTTTAAAAGGTTTTGTGCATTGATTGGAGATTTGCCCTCATATGGAGGGTCCAAAGCGCCAAGACAGGTGACAGAATTTAACTACCGCATGAACGATAAGACTGCTGCCCATGTGTTTGTTGGCCTAAGCACTTCAAGCATGGGCGAGAGTGTCAAAATCGCAAAGTCCTTTATCAAGAGCGGATTTAAAGCGATTGATTTAACCCATGATGAGCTTGCCAAAGAGCACGTCAGGCACATGGTGGGTGGGCCAAGCGATTTGGCTAAAGATGAAAGACTGCTCAGATTTGTTTTCCCCGAAAGACCAGGGGCTTTGTTAAAGTTTTTATCAGCGCTTCCCTCAGACTGGAACATCAGCCTCTTTCACTACAGAAACCAGGGCGCAGATTACGGCCGTATTTTGATTGGCCTGCAAGTGCCACCAAAAGATAGAAAAGCACTGGGGCATTTTTTAAACAACCTGGGATATACGTTTGTAGATGAAACTGATAACCCAGCTTTTAAATTATTTTTAAAAAGAGAATAATTTTTTTCAAACTCTTTATCAATCGCATTAGAAAAGGCTTTATGGTTTGGGAGGATTCAAACCCACTCCAGGTGCGAAATTCTGCGGTTGATTGGGTAGTTGATTGGGTAACTGGTTTTGAGGGCGATTTTGGGCCTGGTTTTGAATTTGGTTGAGCACTTGAGCCTGCAGATTGCTCTTACCTGCTGCATCCTTAGCAGCATCCTTAGCCGTATCCCTATTGGCGACCAGAGGTCTGTCCAAGGGCTTGGGGAGTTCGAGGCGAAACTCACCCTCATTACTTGCCCCGTAAAGCCTTAGGCTCACGCCTCTGTCTTTAACACTAGAGAGTACCAAGGTATCTCCAACCTTAGCGCCCACCCTGTAGGGTTTGGGGGGCTGGGCATCAATAGAGATGAGAGCCACCCCGTCTGACTCACCCACATGAATCAAACCAGACAAAGACAAACGAGATAAGGCTATATCGGGCGCTTTTTGTTGTACTTTGGGCTGCGCACCCAAAAAGCTTGCTACTTGGGAAGCCTGTAGGTTCGAGGAGCCCGCACTGCCACCGGGGCTGGAACTGGAGCTAGAGCTAGAGCTAGAGCTGGAGTTGGCACTAGCTCCAAACTGTGGCATCGCAACGGCAGAAACACTGGGCTGAGAGGACTCAGAGTAAGGCCAAAGCTTTAAACCCCAACCCACAACACTCAAAGCAGCGCAACCAGAGAGCACAAACGTAGTGATCCTTTGAGGTAGTAAATTAGTGCCTGAATTGGTCATTTTTATAATTTACACGTCAGTTTAAGAAGGGGATGTTCTTGGGTTTGAGAAATAAGATTTGAATGTCTAATTTTTAATCTCGAATTTAGTAAGTTAAGTTTATCATCCAAAGGGTTGTAGATTTAAGAGCCCCAATTAGTTTTCGTTCACTCTGAATTCACTATCAGGCTCTATTTGTAGAGAAAAATAAGAATTCAACTTGAGAAATCAAGGCAAAATCTAACTTTCTCTCCCATATTGTTCGACACCATACTAGGCTATGCTTGGATCATGAATAAAGTATTAAACAAATTTAGCGAAAAATGCAGGAATCACTCATCTTTGGTTGAACGCTCAAAACTTCAACGCGGCTTTACTCTAATAGAGTTGATGGTTGTTTTGGTGATCATTGGCGTACTTGCAGCACTGATTGTTCCCAATGTCCTTGACCGTGCAGATGATGCAAGGGTTAGCGCTGCCAAAACAGATGTCAACAATTTGATGCAAGCTTTGAAACTCTACCGATTAGACAACCAGCGTTACCCAACGGCTGACCAAGGCCTAAACGCTTTAGTGGTTAAACCTACAACAGGGCCCGCGACAATCAACTGGAAGCCGTATCTGGATAAATTACCCAACGACCCCTGGGGAAATGCATACCAATACCTATCCCCTGGCATCAAGGCAGAGGTGGATGTGATGTCCTTTGGTGCAGATGGACAACTGGGCGGGGAAGGTAAGAACGCAGATATTGGAAGTTGGCAATAAGATACACCTCATTCTTGTTGAATAACACTTACCCCTAGGCTTAATCTAAATGAGCTCATCCGCATCGTTTGGTTCAATCAGGGCTAATAGAGAAACTCCATCTAAAGAAGCTCAATCTAAAGAGGCTTCATCTGTTGGCTTTACGCTCATTGAGTTATTGGTCGTAATCACCATTGTTTGTATTGCCAGTGCAGTGGTGGTGTTCAGCATAAGGCCGAGTGAGAGTCGACGCGCGGGCGAGAACGCAGAGCAGCTCGCTGCGGTCCTGGACTCGGTTCGAGGTCTTGCAAGAGCTCAATCGTCCCCCATCACTTGGCAGTGTGATGAGTCAGGGATCACAGTGCAAGGGGCCTTACCCTACACACTTCAAACGAAGCACTATAACTGGCAAAACTCTGGCTCTGTGTGTGACCCTAAAGAAGGGATCATTGGACCAGAGCCTATTACTCGTGCTCAAAGCATTTACGTTTACGCCAAACCAAATTTAGACAACGCCAATGTAAGCGCTCAAACTTTGGGTACGGGTACGGGTACGGCTACAGGTAATGCGATCCAAATTAGAACCAATGGATTGGGTCCATATAAATTGATTGTTACGAAGACGGGCAATCAGGATTGAAACAAAACATGATGAAGCTCCAAAGTCGTCCGGTAATTTATAAACCTAACCCATCTCGCAGAGAGCTTGGCTTCACTCTTGTTGAGGTCCTGGTTGCTTTAGGAATCGTAGCCATCACTTTGATTGCAGGCTTGCAGGCTATGGGTGCAATGACCCAAAATGCACAAAGGCAATGGAGTATTTTTTTGGCCGAACAGTGCGCCAATAATGCTCTAAACGCACTCAAACTCTCTGCCCAGTTTCCACCCGTTGGTGAGCAATCTATTGAATGCACCCAAGCAACAAAAACATTCACTGTAAAACTGAGCATCAACACCACTCCAAATTCAGTTTTTAGGCGCGTGGATGCTCAGGTCTTTGAGAATAATTCACCTCAAATCAAAGTCACTACTGTGATTGGAAGAATATGAGGTGTACCGCGGTGCATAAGACCTGTAAAAGCAGAATAAATCAAGCAGGTTTTACTTTGGTTGAACTCCTTGTTGCGCTTGTCATAATGGTGATCATGACGGGCCTGAGTTGGAGAGGACTGGACGTCATGCTAAGGTCTAGTGAGCTCACACAAACCAGAGTGGACGATATTGCAGCACTTCAAAACGTGATAAGGCAGTGGGACGCTGATTTGAACGCTGTGCACCCAGTTGCAGTCAATGGTGGTCCTGTTGTGATACTTAACTCAGCAAATACGGTTGCTCCTTCCTTCAATCAAACCCTCTCAGCCCCCTTTAATGCAACGCCCTCCTCGGCTGCGAGTGCAGCAAATGCAGCAAATTCAGCAACACCCACAACGAGTTCAAGCGCTTCACCGGGCTCAATGGCTCAAAACGCAAACACCTCCCAAGTCATGAGCATAGATTGGGACGGTCGAGTGCTGCGGCTTCTTAGGCGTTCAAGTACCCCCGCCCCTGGAGGTCTAGATACAGGCTTGAACGTAGTGGGTTGGACTATTCGAGACAATGTCTGGCTGCGCTGGCAATCCCCCGACCTTACCCGCACATCAGACTTAGTTAACGCATGGACACAGGCTACCCTATGGGCTCAAAATCCAAGCTCAGAAGCAAAACAATATGAAACACCCCTGATGAAAACAGCGGGTTGGCAGATTTATTACTTTAGGGAAAATGCTTGGAGTAATGCGCTCTCTAGTTCGGGTTTAAATTCATCAAGCCAAAATACAGCCAGTCCAACCAATCCCTCTAACTCCATCAACACTCTTAGCCCTACAAACATACCCAGCTCTGGCATCGCGGGAACTTACCTACCCGATGCGATTCGGCTTGAAATACAGTTACCTCCTGCGCTAGGGGGGAGTTTGGTAAAGGACTGGGTTCGACCCACTTTTAGCATTAACAGGTCCTAAACAGATCCTAAATAGAACCGAAATAGATCTTAAAAAGGCCCCATGTCCCTATACCCCTATACCCCTATACCTCTATGCAACTGCTTGCCCATTTAAAAAACCCAGTTTAAATCCATGAGATCCCCTACACGCTCCAACATTAAACATCAAAAGGGCATGGCCATCCTAATGGCGATGATGACTTTGGCGTTGGTGGCGACTCTTGCTGGCGGGGTGCTTTGGCAGCAGTGGAGGACCCAGGAAGAAGAGGCCACTAGCCGGTTTGAGCAACAATCTGGCTTACTGTTAGGTGCTGCTCTGGACTGGGCAAGGATAATTTTGACCGAAGACTCCAAGACGAGCACTACAGATCACCGGGCTGAGCCTTGGTCCATCCCTTTGCAAGAAACACAACTTTCATCATTTTTATCGGCAAGTGGTAACGGCTCAGTCAGTAAAGAAGTAGGATCTGACGAACAAGCTCAGCATGTTTACCTATCTGGTCGAATCACCGATTTACAGTCCAGGTTAAATCTCTTCAATCTGGTCAATGCAGCTCAAGTATCCACCCCGGATCTGAGTGCACTCACTCAGCTCTTTGCTCTACTTGGACTACCCCAGCGTGAGCTGCAGTTGTTGGTGCTTGGTATGACGGGCAGGAATACCCAGGACGTAGGGTCCCTTGGATCTGCAAATTTTTCTAACTCAGGTCCAATTCTCAACGCATCTTATTTATATGCCTACCCCCAACGCATTGAACAGTTAGCTTGGCTCGGACTTACCCCTCAAACTATTTCAATTTTGTCACCCTACGTAACCTGGCTCCCCGTTAGAACACAACTGAATTTGAACACTGCATCTGCTCAAGTCTTGGCGGCCAGCTTTCCTGGGCTTACACTCAGTGCAGCAGAAAAGGTGGTACAAAGTCGGGACGCGCAGCCCTGGAGTTCACTTGACGCAGCAACAAGCGCGATCAACTCGAACTTGCACAGTACAGGTTCTGGTGGATCTTCACCCATTGTTAATATCAACAGCACGCAATTCGCATTAAACTCAAACTACTTTCTTGTGATCGGAAGAATCCGGTATGACTCAATGATTTTTACGGAGCGAAGTGTTTTACAAAGAAACAATCAACAAACCACTATCCTTTGGCGCGAGAAAAGAGCGTCAGGGGCTGAGCCTGGTTGTTTTTCTACAATAGAGCCACCATGTTAATCATCGCACTGCCTCACAAGACACAGGACACTGAAGTGGCCACACTTTCAGCCACCCTATCAGCCGCGCCATCGGCCAGGCTAACGTCCCAACAATCGTCCCAACAATTGTCCCCCCCGCCCTCCCCGAGTGCCCGGTATCCCTACTGGCTAAGCGAGAACGGTCAAAGCGTCTCAAAGAGTGGAGTGGCTTTGCAAACTGAGCTTGCCCATTTGAGGGCGAATAATTCAGGCGAAGTTGTTGCTGTTCTTAGTTGGCAATCCGTATCTTGGCATAAGGTACAGCTCCCAAAAAAAGCCTCATCCCAAGTCAACGCTCTCCTTCATGGACTCTTGGAAGATCAGTTATTAGACGAGATCAGTGCAACTCACCTCATCTTGCCAAGCAATATAGACTCGCTCATACAAAATGAAACTGAAGTGATCGTCGGCGCATGTAGCAAAGCTTGGCTAAGATCTGTACTTTTACCCCTTCAGGCCGCTGGCTTAACCATTCAACGAATCGTTTGTGAGCTCACCCCAACCCCTTCCACGCCACCGTCACTCTACTTTTTAGGAGACGCGTCTGATCAGTCCCTTAGTGCAGTGCTATGTTCTAGTTCAGCCGTTCAAATGCTACCCATTAAGAGCCCTCAGTGGTCAGCATTTAAAGAGCTTGGGGATCCAGGATTGAAAATTCTTGCTGAGCCGCAATGGGCCAAGGATACAGCCGAGATGGTTGGACGAGAGCCTACTTTGTTCACGACCTCTCAACGCATGATGCAGGCGGTTCAAAGCAACTGGGACGCGGCAACGGGTGAATGGGCACAGTCTAGCTCACTCAGAATGGCCAGACGACTTCAAAAAGCTTACTCAGATTTTATTCATGCACCCCATTGGTCTTGGTCTAGACGCACTTTAATCTTAAGTTTGGTGGTAAACCTTATTGGCTTGAATGCTTGGGCTTGGATAGAGCACGCATCGCTTAAACAAAGAGAGCTCTCTCTTTCGCAATTAGTCAAAGAATCTTTCCCAACGATTGGCTTGATCGTTGACCCCAGTCTTCAAATGCAGCGTGAAATGAAGAAACTCAGACACGCACGCGGACAAAGTGCCGAAGGAGATTTGGAGTCGATGCTGAGTGTTGCGGCGTCTAACCTCCCCCCTAATTACAGACTTCAGTCTTTAGATTATTCGCCCAACGAGCTCAGATTAAACGCGGTATCCGTTGACTTGATCTCCCCCACCAATAAACTTCTTTTAGAAAAAAGAGGTTACACAGTGCGAGGAGAGTTCTCACTCTTGGGTGGTCAAAGCGTACCCGTTTTAATCCTAACTTACACCGATGGTGTGAAGAACTAAGAAAAACACATACTGATTAGTTTATGAACACACCTTTTCAAAACGAAAGTAAGTCCCGTAAAGGTGACTTATCCAAAAGTAACAAAGCTTCAACGTCTTTGGGTCACGCGCTCAACACTGTGTTAAAGCCCTTCCAAGACTGGATCTCTGGACGCAGTGTGCGAGAGCAACTGCTCATCAACACTTTACTTTTTTTAATCAGTTTGTACCTGATTTTCTTCATTGCAATTGCCCCTGCGCTTGATTCACTTCATAAGAGCGCGGCTAAAGCACAGGTACTTGATCGACAATGGGGTGAGTTGCTTGGGATGCAGTCAGAGCTTAAATCTATCAAATCCCTTCCTATGATAGACGCTGCACAGGCGAGTGAAAAACTTCAAACTTTGACCACGCAACTCGGGCCTCTCAATAAAATTACGCTTCAAGACGCAAGCGCCCGTCTGCAACTGAAGGGGGTTAGTCCTGAAGCGTTAGGTGAGTTCTTACCGGAGTTACGTAAAGTTGCACAGGCACAAGTTTTAGCAACCAATTTAAGACTTGATCCACAAACTAAGTTATGGGAGGGATCTATTACTGTCTCACTCCCAAGCGCAGCCCCTAATCGTTAACTTCATGTCTATTTCATTCTAATTTTATGAAGACTTGGTTTTTGAGCAAGGCTCTTCACTCCTCTAAGAGAATAGGTCAAAAGGCCTCCACTTTGAATGCTTCGGAAGCTTCGGGTGCTTTAGTTGCTTTGCGAGCGCTTGCTCGGATTGCTAAGTTAGGCAGCCTGGTGGGAGTGTTGATTGGGGTACTTTATTTTGCACCTGCTGCATGGATGAGTGCAGGCGTTGAGAAATTAAGCAATCATAAGTTAACACTCATTCAAGCGAAAGGAACGCTTTGGCAAGGTTCTGGTGTACTTTTGATCAAAGGCGGTGGAGGTAGTTTTGAACCCTCAGGCTTTAAGACAAATGATGAGGCCGACAAAAAATCTCTTGAGCTTACGAGAGCTATCCCACAAAGCCCAGATTTGTATATTTCTTCTCCCTTTTATTGGCAATTGGGCTGGTTTTGGGGGAGCTCCCAAAAGGGCTCAACGACGACACTGGAATACTTAAATTCTGCCTCCCTAATTTCCCTATCGGTCGAAAATCTTTGTTGTCTTCAGTCTGCACTTGTACTGCACTACCGTCCCTCTTGGTCTGATATCAGCACTCTGGGATTTAGCTTTCAAATTGAAGACTCCAAGATCACCCTACCTGCCCAGTGGCTAACGGCCTTGGGTGCGCCATGGAACACAGTGGATCCTAAGGGAGTTATGTATTTGCAAACGCAAAATGCAAAATTTACAAGTTACCCATTTTCAGAAAAAGGAAAAGTATTTCACGGGGTTGCGGAGCTAACAATCAAAGATTTATCCTCACAACTGTCCACCCTTGCCCCGCTTGGAACCTACCGGGTGACTATCTCAGATCAAAACTTATCCACTCCCATTAATTTATCTTTGCCTTCCCCGGCTTCCCCTCCTCCCTCACCTGTCTCACTTGCCTCACCTGTCACACAGTCCAATACCTCGATGAGCCCTGCTTTGCACCTTAGTTTGCAGACATTAGAGGGTCGCCTTGAGCTAAGTGGAGAGGGGGAGTGGAGAAATAAACACTTATATTTCAACGGTTTAGCTAAAGCACAGGCAGGATTCGAGGCGGCTTTGGCAAATTTACTTGGGGTCTTGGGCCCTAGGCACGATAATACGGCAACTCTTCAAATTGGTTAGCAACATGAATTTACCCGCCCAATTGCACCTTGAGGTCTTAGACCCATATTTCAATCCAAGTATTAAGGACTTGGGGATGGTAAGGAGCAACTTAAAACTCTCAAAGATTTCTTGTGCTCTTGGTATTGCCTTTTTGGGTTTGACTTTGCTAGCTCAAAGCTCCTATGCTTTTGATACAAACGCAACTCCAAAACCTCAAACTAAAGGCCAGAGCAATTTATCCAAAAGCAGTGAGGAACTCATCACTCTTAATTTCGTTAATGCTGATATTGAAGCTGTAGCAAGAACCCTCTCTACTTTGAGTGGACGCAATTTGGTGGTGGATCCACGAGTTAAGGGAACCATCTCACTGAGCGCAGAAAAACCTGTCACTGCAAGCGCTGCTTGGAATCAGTTCCTATCGGCTCTTAGACTACAAAGTTTCAGTGTCATTGAGTCAAGTGGGCTTTACAAAATAGTGCCCGAAGCAGAGGCCAAACTCCAGGGGGGGGTGAGCACTGTTGTGCCTTCCTCAAGTTTGTCTAACTCTGGTGCCCCTAGTAGCGGTCAAGTCATGACCCAGATCTTCAACATCCAGCACGAGAACGCTAATAATTTGGTGACTGTACTCAGACCCTTGATCAGCCCCAACAACACAATCAATGTGAGTCCGGGTACCAATTCCTTGGTTGTCACGGATTACACAGAGAATTTGCAAAGAATTGGCAAGATTATCCAAACCTTGGATGTCTCCAACGCCAGCGATGTGGAGATCATTCAACTCAACCATGCAATCGCATCTGACTTAGCCGTATTGGTGGCTAAGTTGATTGATGTGACCCCCTCAAGCTCAGGAGTCAACAACGGACAAGCTCAAACGGGTGACTCAGCCTATAAGACCACAATCTTAGCTGAGCCCAGAAGTAATTCACTCATCCTTCGCGCTGCCAACTCTGCGAGGTTGTTACAGGCTAGGCTTTTGATTGAAAAGCTAGACCGACCTAGCAGCGAACTTGCGGCCGGCAACATACACGTTGTGTATCTTAAAAATGCAGATGCTTCCAAACTAGCAGTAACTTTAAGGGCAGCGCTCGCAGCAGATGTTAGGAGCTCAACGTCCGGTGCGGGTGCAGCCCAGGCCGCACAAGCCCCCTCTGCCCCGGCGTCTAATCCCTCCAATCCTTACGGCTCTGGAATGGGTACAGGTTCAACGGCTGCAGCGCCCTCATTGGGCGGATTTAACACAAGTAACGCATCCATAACGGGTGGACAAATACAGGCCGATACATCCACCAATTCTTTGATCATTACGGCCCCTGAGCCTCAGTTCAGACAGTTAAAAGAGGTTATTGATAAGCTAGATTCACGCCGAGCACAGGTCATGGTGGAGAGTTTGATTGCTGAGATTGATACCAGCAAAATAGCGCAGTTCGGTATCCAATGGCAAAACGTCATGGGACAGGCGGGAGGCAACGTTGGAGTCATTGGGACCAATTTTGGATCTGGTGGATCTAATCTTTTGTCACTCTCAACATCCGCTGCCAATCCGGCTACAGCCACATCAGGACTGCCATTACCGGGTGTGGGAATGAATTTGGCAACTGCTAGGGATATCAACGGTAAGTATGTACTGAGCTCTCTTGCCAACTTCCTTCAACAAGACGGCTTAACCAATGTCTTGTCAACCCCGACACTGCTGACACTTGATAATGAGGAGGCAAAAATAGTGGTTGGCCAAAACGTCCCCTTTGCGACCGGACAATACACGAACAGCAATACAGCCAACGGATCGGTTACACCCTTTACGACCTTTGATAGGAAAGATGTCGGTATTACGCTTCGGGTGAAACCACAAATTAGTGAAACAGGCTCAGTCAAACTTGTCATATTCCAAGAAGTTTCAAGTATTGATGCAACCACTTCGGCGGCTGGGTTAGTGACCAATAAAAGATCGATTGAATCAAGCGTTATCGTAGAGGACGGCTCCATTGTGGTATTGGGTGGACTGCTCTCAGATACTTACTCAAACACCAGAGGCCAAGTACCGGGACTGGCTGATGTTCCGTTTATTGGCAATTTCTTCAAGAATGAATCTAGGAACAGAACCAAAACTAATTTAATGGTGTTTCTAAGACCTGTGGTTCTAAGGGATGCAAAGAGCACTGAGATACTCTCTAGTGGACGCTACCTAGGTATGATGAATGAGCAAAAGTCATTGGACACTAAGCCCTTAAATGAGGCATCATTTGTTTTGCCTGCCAATGATGGTCCAACTCTTCCTGATCCCAAAGGGCTAGGCTCTGGTTCTGGTTCTGGTGCTGGTAAGCCTTCGTTGCTTACACCTCCAGGACCTGCATCTCTTACACCTAACTCTCTTACACCTAACTCTTTGACCCCAAGCTCTTCAGCACCCACAACTCAAGGTACTAATCTGAGCAAGTAAAGAAGTATATGCGTCACCCACTACCCTACGCATTCGCGCGTGCTCACAAACTTCTCCTTGAAATACAAGGCGATCATCTGCGGTTGTGGCACACGGACCATCCAAATCCAGCGGCCTGGGGAGAAGTGCTGAGAAAATACGAGATCAACGAGTTTGAGTATTTAGGAAGCGCTGAGTTAACCCAGAAAATCAGTTCCGTTTATGCAGGCGCTGAGTCAAGTGCTGCAACTGTAATCAACGAAGTTGAGAGCGACGCCGACCTTGCCAAAATGATGCAAGATTTACCAGCCGTTGAAGACTTACTTGAGTCCTCTAATGATGCACCTATCATTAGGATGCTGAACGCTCTCTTAACCCAAGCCGCAAGGGACGGGGCAAGTGATATTCACATCGAGCCCTATGAACGGCACTCTAGTGTGAGGTTTCGTGTTGACGGGACACTAAGAGAGGTGGTACAGCCCCACCGCGCTTTACACGCAGCACTGATCTCTCGCTTGAAAATTATGGCTGAGCTAGATATAGCTGAGAAAAGACTACCCCAAGACGGCAGAATTTCGCTTCGCATGGGGCAACGCGCTTTAGATGTTCGTGTCTCTACTTTGCCAGGAGCGCACGGCGAGCGAGCGGTCCTTCGGTTACTTGATAAAAGCGAGTCTAGACTCACCCTTGAGTCTCTTGGGATGCAGGGGGATACATTGGAGCGTTTGGTCCAAATGACCCAACAACCTAACGGTATTGTGCTAGTGACTGGCCCAACCGGTTCTGGTAAAACGACCACCTTGTACGCAGCGCTTCAAGGGCTAGATGCCTCGCGCTCCAACATCATGACGGTTGAAGACCCAATAGAGTATGAATTAGCAGGAGTTGGTCAAACTCAAGTCAATGTAAGAATTGATCTCACTTTCGCAAAGGCTTTGAGAGCCATTCTCAGACAAGACCCCGATGTCATCATGATTGGTGAGATCAGGGACCAAGAGACCGCTCAAATTGCAATACAGGCCTCACTTACCGGGCATTTGGTGCTGGCGACCCTGCATACAAATGACGCGGCCAGTGCAGTCACGCGGTTAACTGACATGGGAGTCGAGCCTTTCCTTCTTAGCTCCTCTTTGCTTGGTGTTTTAGCGCAGCGTTTGGTTAGGAAACTTTGTACGCACTGCGCGGGCAAAGGTTGCCAGCATTGTGCCAATACGGGTTACAGTGGGCGCACGGGTATCTATGAGCTTCTTAGTGTGAGTGATAGCATCAAAGAACAGATACACTCGCATGCGTCTGAAGCTCAGCTAAGAAACACCGCGATCTCACAGGGTATGAAATTGATGCGAGAGGACGGAGAGCGCTTGGTTGGTCTGGGGATCACCTCGCGCGAGGAGTTGATCCGAGTGACAAGAGATTGATTAAAGACTAGACCTTACCTTATTAAATTTAATCCAATCCCATGCCAGCATTCTCCTATGAAGCCATCAACATTGAGGGTGAAACTCGTAAAGGGGTAATGGACGCTGAGTCAGCAAGAGCGGCTAGAAATATCCTCAGATCTCAAAACTGGATCCCGCTTAGCGTAGAGCTTGTTGGGCAACGCAACCGATCTTTTGCAGATATAGAGCTTTGGCGTAGAAAAATTTTCAGCTCAAGCGCTTTGATGATCTGGACTCGCCAGTTGGCAAGTTTGGTCAGCGCGGGTTTACCGCTTGAGCGCGCCCTGACCTCCTTGGTGGATGAGGCATCAACGCCAAAAGAACGTGATTTAGTGGCCTCCCTGAGAGCCGAGGTTAACGCGGGCAATGCGTTTGGAAGTGCGCTTGGTAGCCATCCAAATGAGTTCCCTGAGCTCTATATTGCTGTGATCGCCTCGGGTGAGCAAACGGGTCGATTGGGAGAGGTTTTAGAGCGTTTGGCAAATGATTTAGAGCGTGCTCAGTCGCTCAAAAGCAAATTACTTGCTGCTTCACTGTACCCCGCAATTGTGAGTTTGGTGGCTTTAGCGATTGTGATATTTTTACTCTCCTATGTGGTCCCTCAAGTTGCAACGGTATTTGTCAGCTCCCACCATGCGCTTCCCCTTTTAACGGTCGTGATGCTGGGAATTTCCAAATTTGTTCAAGACTTTGGATGGGTAGTTTTGGTTATGATCTTAATTTTGTTAAGTGGACTAAATTACGCATTAAAGAATACGACTTTTAAAGAGCGCTTTGACGCCGCTTGGTTGAAACTCCCCCTACTTGGTAAATTAAGTCTTGGGTACAACAGTGCAAGATTTGCAAGCACTTTGGCGCTCTTAAGCGCTGCAGGGGTACCGATTTTGAAGTCACTTGAAACGGCTGCTCAAACGCTCTCAAACGCCTCCTTGAAAGTTCACGCACTTGAGGCTTTGGTGTTGGTGAGAGAGGGCGCGCCGCTTGCAAGCGCACTTGCGCAAAACTCCCGTATGCCGGGAATGCTATCTATGTTCGCAAGGTTGGGCGAGCAAACCGGGCAACTCCCACAGATGCTTGAAAAAGCCGCTCACCACTTGGGCTCAGAGGTTGAGCGACGCGCTATGAATTTGGCAACTATTTTGGAACCTCTCTTGATTGTCATCATGGGAGTTGTCGTACTTTTGATTGTTTTAGCGGTGATGCTCCCAATCATCCAACTCAACCAGTGGGTGCACTAATGCAGTTCACAGCCGGAGTGTGCTCATGCCTATAACCTTAGACGGCCAACTGGTGGTTGCAATCTCATCTCGTGCGCTCTTTGATTTTGAGGAAGAAAACAGTGTTTTTGAGGAGCACGATGACAGGGCCTACATGGCCCTTCAGTTGGAGCGCTTAGAGTCGCCTGCGAAACCGGGGGTTGCGTTCTCACTGGTTAAAAAACTATTGGCTTTCAACGAGCCTGGCGCGCAGCGTGTCGAGGTGGTGATCCTTTCTCGCAACGACCCAGTCAGCGGCATGAGGGTATTTAGATCCGCTCAGCACTACGGACTACAAATACAAAGGGGAAGTTTTACAAGGGGTCAACCCCCTTGGAGATACTTAAAGCCTTTAAATGCAAATCTATTCTTATCAACACACCTAAGCGATGTGCGTGCGGCCCTCAATGCGGGCGTCCCAGCAGCACAAGTCTATCCACACTCAGCACACGCGTCCTTGGCACATCCAAGTGAGGTAAGGATCGCTTTTGACGGGGACGCAGTTCTTTTCTCAGACGAGGCTGAGCAGGTCTTTCAGTCACAA
Source organism: uncultured Burkholderiales bacterium (assembly GCA_903910745.1). GTDB lineage: Bacteria > Pseudomonadota > Gammaproteobacteria > Burkholderiales > Burkholderiaceae_C > Limnohabitans. Next base: position 622 of record CAIWAO010000082.1, on the reverse strand, counting down.
GGGTTGAGCGCCTTTCAAAAACACGAAAAAGAGATGGCCAGCAAGCCCTTGTCGGCTGGACCCTTTAAACCTTTGCTCTCTGCGCTTCACAGACTACAGCAAGAGGGAACGCCTAATATGCGTATCCGAACTGCGTTGGTGACTGCGAGAAGCGCCCCTGCCCATGAAAGAGCGATCAGAACACTCATGAACTGGAATGTTCAGGTGGATGAGGCTATGTTTTTGGGGGGATTATCCAAGGGAGAATTCTTACTCGAATTTGAGCCTGACTTCTTCTTTGATGATCAAACAGGACACATAGAGTCTGCATCGCTTCATGTTCCTGCTGGTCACGTGGCCCAGGGTATTACGAATCCAGATTAAGGCAATCAGATAAAAAATCGTTCGCCACCCATCTCCAATTGAGAATATTGGAGCTTGTGACTATTTATGACTTAAATCTGCTGGATGTATGACCTCTGAGACCATGTGAAATACCCGCGACTAAACGCCTTTCGGCGCTGTAGTCGGGGCATCTGATTTCGCAATCATATATTCCTGCTTAGTCTGCTGCTGCATGGACATGGCTTGCGCCTCACCATGGCTTATGCGTGCATCCACAGGCACACCGGTCAATTCCTGC
>CAIWAO010000081.1 GCA_903910745.1 uncultured Burkholderiales bacterium | reverse complement strand
AGTCGAGCTTCTTGGGCTACTTTTATGTGAGTTCTAAATCTGGTTCGTTGCCATTCCATATCGGCAACATTTCTCTCGCCTAATCGGTAGTAATCCAACCCGGTTTCTCCAATGCCTACTACTTTGGGCCGAGAAGATTTAGATAATAGATCCACATAATTAGGCTCAATCACACCCTCCTCGTCCGGGTGAACGCCAACCGTACACCAAAAGTTATCGTATTGCATAGCTATGCTGTGTACATCTTCGAATGTTTCCATCTTGGTACTGATAACCAATGCTCTTGTTACTTTTGCATCATGCATTGCCGACCTGATATTTGCCATATTTGCAATTAGTTCGGGATAATTAAGATGGCAATGTGAATCTGTAAACATGTTTATTATGGTTTTTAGTCTTGCATGGCCTTATTGGCTTGTATGCATAAACTCTCAATCATCAATCCAGAATTAAAGGGATGCTCAGAAGTCCTGGCTTCCTGCCCAAGCTCCTTAAATAATTGAACAAGTGAATGGAGATTTTTAGATTTTGGAAGAATGCTATGATTGAAATATCGAGTTTCAAATTGGAAATACGATGCTATCAAATCGCTACACAATTTTTGTAGAATAGAAATAACCTCTTTTGGAGAAAATCCAGATAACACAGAGCTGTCACCTCTTTGAATCGCCTTAGGTATGGAGTTCCAAAGGTTTGAATCAATTCCTAGTTCGGCAAGTTCCCTTGCATCATTTGGACGCCCGCCAGAGGCCTTAAGAAGTACATTTGCTTCTTTCAACTCCAGGCCACTCGCCTCAAGCCACTTAAGAGAATCTAAATCATTTGGCCAAATCATTGTGTGGGTCTGGCAGCGACTTCTAATGGTGGGTAAAAGTTGATGGGCGGCCTCACTAGAGACGATAAATCTTGTACTCCCCGCAGGCTCTTCCAAGGTTTTAAGAATCATATTCGAAGCGTACAGATTTAGTTTTTCTGCCGGATAGATTAGAACTATCTTGTCTTGGGAACTGGACGCGGTGCGCTGTGTAAATTCAACCATGTCTCTTACTGCTTCAACTCGAATCTCTTTGCTTGGTTTTCGGTCCTTATCATCAATCTCTTTTTGAGCTTTTTCATTTAGGGGCCAACCCAAATCCAACATTTGCACCTCCGGCATGAGGACATATAAATCTGGCTGGGCACGTACGTCAATCAGATGACAATTTGTACATTTATTGCATCCTTGTTGGGCTTGTGGTTGGATACAAAGCCATGCCTTTGCAAGTTCTAGGCCGAGTTCATACTGACCAAGTCCTGATGGACCTTCAAGTAACCATGCATGCCCTTTACGACTAAATAGATTTTTAGTTTGTTCAGCTATCCAAGGTGCTATCGTGATAAGACTTTCACTCATTTATTGTGATGTGTTGTTAACCAATTTTTATTGATAATTGTTTTGTGAATCTCAGCCCAAACATCCTCCCGGGGTTGATTAGCGTTGATCATTACAAACCTTTTTGGGGATTCATCTGCTCGTTGTTGGTATGCAGCGTGAACACGAGAAAAAAACTGTACTGATTGTGATTCAAAGCGGTCAGGTGTTCTAGCCGCCTGTAAACGTTTTGCAGCAATTTCAGGCTCAAGTGCAAACCAAAGCGTCAAGTCTGGCTCTATGAATTTATCCCCTATTCCCTGGACCCATGATTCTAACTGTTTGAGTATATTTATATCAAACCCTCGCCCTCCTCCTTGATATGCAAAAGTTGCATCAGTGAATCTGTCACATATAACTATATGTCCTAACTCTAATGCGGGTTGTATTACATTTTTAAGATGATCTCTTCTTGCAGCAAAAACAAGCATAGACTCTGTAAGAGGATCCATTGTTTCATTAAGAACCATTTGACGCAGCTTCTCTGCTAATTCAGTTCCACCTGGTTCCCGGGTTAAAGTGACATGCAGGTTGGCCTCTTTAAATAAATCAGCTAGGGCTTGTATATGTGTAGATTTACCAGCACCATCGATTCCCTCGAAACTTATAAAAATACCATTTGAATTATTAATCATTTTAGGTTAGGTGAACTTGTGTAATTTTTTACTCGACTCAGCTGATATTTTTGCACGGCTAAATTATGCTCCTCTAAGGTGCGACTGAATTCACTACTGCCATCTCCTTTAGCGACGAAATACAAGGCTTTACTTTGTGCAGGTCGAATCGCGGCCATAATTGCCGCCTTTCCAGGCATGGCAATCGCAGTTGGTGGGAGTCCTGTGTGCAAATAGGTATTCCAGGGATGATCAATTCGCAAATCGCTTTTGTGTAGATTTCCATCAAAATCGCTTCCCAAGCCGTAAATGACGGTTGGATCAGTTTGCAACGGCATTCCAAGTTCTAATCGATTGCTAAACACACTGGCGATCATAGGTCTGTCGCTGGGTAGGCCTGTCTCCTTTTCAATAATGCTAGCCAGTATCAGAGCTTCTTCGGAATTTTTTAGATGGGTTTGATTGGGTCTATCTTGCCAAATATTGTTCAAATGGCGTTGCATGGCTTGGAAAGATCTTTTTAAGATATTTTTATCTGATGTACCTTTTCCATAAGTGTACGTGTCAGGATAAAAATGACCCTCTGCAGTAAGTTCAGGCGAGCCAAGCATAACCATTATTTCTTGGTCAGTCATGTTTACAGAATCATGGCGCAAGCTATCCGCCCTTGCCAATTGAGCTCTAAACTGCCTCATATTCCAACCTTCAATCAAGGTTATAGCCCTTAAATTCTCCTCCCCCCTTATTAGCTTTTGCAGTAAATCCCAGCCAGTGTCGTTTTTGCTAAGCTCATAACTTCCGGCTCGAATTTGTTTGGCTTGTCCGCTAAAGCGAAAGAGCCAATAAAGTCCAAGAGGCGGAATATCCACGCCTGAGCGAACGACTTCATTGGCAATTTGCTTCACCGGTGTTCCAGGCTCAATTGAAATCTCTACTGTAGGTGTAATTAAATTCAAAGGACTAAAAGTCCACCAAAGAAGTTGCCCAACCCCTATGACCGTAAAAACGAGCGCCATAATAAAGGAGATCTTTAGGATGCGGAACAAAGCTTAAATCCTTGAAATGTTCAAAAAAACAATAATATACGATAATCTAAGCTACTATTAACAACAAGCGCACATACTTATTTTGATGGATTTAAATAAATTGCCAGAATTGAATTTCGGAACTATTACGCTCAGTACCTACGGCGTTATCAAAGTTACGGGTCCAGATGCATTGTCTTTTTTACATAATCAACTAACTCAAGATTTCCTAAATTTATCAACAAATCAAGCAAGATTTTGTTCATTTTGTAATGCAAAAGGGAGAATTCAATCAAGTTTTATAGGCCTACTCAGTGAGCAAGGGGATGTTTTACTCGTAACTAGCTCTGATTTAATTGTCCAGACCGTAAAACGCTTGTCCATGTTTGTTCTTCGCTCTAAGGTGAAAATTGTTGATGCAAGTGCTGATTACACTCTGAGCGGTGTTATTGGCATCAATGACGTTCCCAAGGAAATCACTCCAGAGTATTGGAGTCAATTCACTCAAAAGTCGACTGAATCCATTAATTATTGGATAACCCTATACCCTGCATGCGGGCAACCAAGGTATCTTCGCATTTCATCATTGTTAAATCCAAGTAGCAATGAAGTTTCTCAACGAATTAGCCCTAGCAATAATGATACAAAGAATGAGTGGGATCTGAGCGATATACTTAGCGGCGTTTGTTTGATAGGATTACCAACATTCGAATCTTTTGTCCCTCAGATGATTAATTATGAATCGTTGGAGGGGGTGAACTTTAAAAAAGGTTGCTACCCAGGCCAAGAAGTTGTGGCTAGAAGTCAATTTAGAGGGTCTATAAAAAGACGAGGGTTCATTATCTCCAGCGTCTCCCCTTTGCGTGATGGTCAAGAGTTGTTTACACCAAATGATACTAGCCAACCCTGCGGGAAGATAGTAAGGGCTGCCAGGTTCAATAAATCTTACTTCGCTTTCGCCAGTATCCAAACAAAAGCAGATGGAGAATCGCACAAAATAGTGACAATCGATTTGGAGGAAGTCTTTATACATCCCCTTCCCTATGCGTTAAGAGATGATATTTAATTATTTGGTATTACATTTGGCAATTGGTCTATTTGAAATCTTTAATTATAAATATCACTCAAGAATTTAGCTTTTGAGTCGATATACCTAATGTGGTACTTTGCGCCTTCGCAAGTCAACACACATTAATAGTTACAACTCAATGCCAACAAGCATCGTCAATTTATTACCGACAGGGAGTCTTTCAAGCCTCTCGTCTTCTGCGATCAATTCACTTACATCAAGTGCAGTTGCAGGAATAACCACGAGTGCGCTTGGTTCGTTGTCTCCCAAACAGTTTGGATATTTAAGTACCGATGGTATTCAAGGACTTACAAGCACGCAGCTACAAAACCTTACAACCGATGAATTTATTAATATAAATACGTCCGGAATTGCTGTTCTTACTAGCGCACAAATTAACTCATTGACAACGGGTTTGGTTGCATCCATGACTGCACCACAACTGCAGTCTCTATCAAGTTCACAGTTCAATTCACTATTATTTAGTGAGCTATCTAAGGGGGTGTCTCTAAGCACATCAAACTTTTCTTCATTAACATCAAAACAAACTTCTGGATTAACTGCGGCAGCATTATCAACGATCACAACTGATTCTTTTACCGCCTTATCGCCTCTTGCTTTACAAGCAATTTCAAGCACCCAATTGAGTGGATTGACAAGTTCTGTGATATCCAGCTTGACAGCAAACCAGGTTAGAAACCTAACTTCATATCAAGTTACTGGACTAAGCGGTGACCAAATCTCTCAACTTACTACAGTAGCACTGAGCGGATTAAGTGGAAACGACATATCAAAGCTAAGTAGCAGTCAAATTTCACAACTAAGCTCCTATACTTTTTCAAAACTCTCCTCAGAACAGATTCAATATTTATCATCCAATCAAATCTCAGCACTAAACGCCTCAGTCATCTCAAATCTCAGTAGTGCAAGATTGCAAGAAATTGGTGTCACTCAAATCAAAGGATTAACTTACGATCAGTTATCTGTGATGAGTACATCAAACATCAGCTTAATCCCCTTATTAGACTGGGTACAACTGACGACCAACCAAATTGCGGCATTTAGTTCAAAAGCAATCGCAGCTACAACAAATACGCAACTCTCTTTGCTCAGCTCTGATCAAATAAAAGCACTTTCAACCGCAGGAGTCCAGGGTCTAAACACTCGTCAAATACAAGCTTTTGACACATCACAAATTATATTTTTTACCACTCAACAGCTAAATTCATTAAATACTGCCACATTAAATGCAATCAATTTAATGGATTTTCAAGCCTTGACGAGCAATCAAATCCAAGGTCTTTCAGCGTTTCAATTAAACAATTTACAAACCAAACAACTTCAATATCTTACCAACACCCAAATTTCGCAACTGTCATCCAATCAGTTAAATGGGATCTTTTCATCACAATTAAATTCGCTTAAACCTTCCCAGTTTCAAAGCCTCACTTCAACACAAATTGTGGGCTTAAATTTAAATCAAATTCAATCCCTTACCTCCGTTATGATCGGAGAAATCAGTGGAAATCAATTACAAGGATTCACGGTAAGTCAACTAGGAGCAATGACATCATCGCAAATCGCTAACTTATCACTGAGTGCAATTAATGCATTTAAAACTGCTCAAATACAAGGATTAAATACAGATAACATTACTGGACTTACCTCTTCTCAGATTAGTAGCTTAACTCCAGCTGACATGGCAGCGATGTCAAACTTGCAACTCAAGACCCTGAGCTCCTCACAAATAAATGGTATTTCAAGCAATCAGATTGCATATTTAACTTCTCTACAAATCGCCGGACTACAAACAGACACGATCACAAAGTTATCATATTCTCAAATCAAGGTTTTGAGTTCAAACCAAATCGCATATCTTAAAACTTTTAATATATCTGCATTAACTCCAAATCAAATAAACGCCCTTGGTTCAGCTCAAATATCTGGCATGAGTACTGGACAACTTAAGGCTATTGGCTCTGAGCAAATTCAATCATTAACAAGTGAGGCAATTAATAGCCTAACAAGTCAACAAATTGCAAGTTTATCTACTATTGACTTTAGCTTACTATCGGGATACCAAGTAGGTGGTATCAATTCAACAGCTGCTGCCGGTCTTAGTAATGAGGCATTAAATGCACTAATGAGTGATGCAATCCAGAGTCTTAAAACAAGCTCAATTTCGGCTATCTCATCACAACAAATTAAGGCCCTTGCTTCAGCAGTTTTAGTTGAATTAACGAGCAAACAAATTGCTGCATTGAGCACATTACAAATTTCAGTATTAACACCTTCTAACGTTTCTTTACTGAGTACAAATCAAGCCGCCGCTATAACTTCATTTCAGCTTCCCTTTTTTAATCTTGAACAGATCAAGATGCTTGGAAGCGCTAATTTTGCAGCATTGACTAATAATGCGCTAGGTCAACTTCAAAGCTCACAGGTTTCTGCGCTAACAACTGAGGAATTTAGCTCAATAACATCAATGAACATTGCTTCGTTGAGTTCCGTGGCGATTAAGGGATTGACGACTCTGCAACTTGGTATGCTCAGTACGGATAGTTTCAATCGCATTGTGTCTAATGGAATAGGAGCGTTAACAACAAGTCAAATAATGGGACTTGCTTCCGCAGATTTCAAAGCATTTACATCCTCTCAAATTAAAGCCCTAAGCTCATCGCAAATCAATATTTTACAAAACAGTGTAAATTTACAAGGCGCAACTCTTGGAACTGAATTTTATAGTTTGTTAACCTCTAAACAGATTACTGGCTTAGATGCATCTGAATTATCACTGCTGGGTACAGATAGCATAGCGGCAATAAATTCTGTGGCTATAAGCGGTCTGAGTGCAACTCAGTTACAGGGGCTAAATTCGCAGCAACTTTCCACCCTTGCCTCGGTTCAATTTGATGCACTAAATACTGTTCAGTTACAAGGTCTTAGCGGAAATCAAATTGGTCAATTGACGACAAGTAATTTGAGCTTGCTTGGAAATAGTAAACTAATTTCACTTTCAACATATCAGATTACACAATTAGATTCGAAAACTATTTCTGCTCTCAACTCATCTCAGTTCACGAGTCTAACGTCTAAACAAATTTCAGCCTTGAATAGCTCGGTCATTTCAACTTTGAGTAGTTCAATTTTCCAGGAACTCACTACAGCTCAAATCATTGGCTTAACATTTGAGCAACTTAACAACATATCCACAAAAAATATATCTCAATTTCCCAGCTCAAATTTAGCTCATCTAACCAGCAATCAGTTAGCAGGCTTGAGCACTCAGTTCATTAACTCACTTAGTGGCGCGAGTTTCTCAATCTTTAATTCCGCTCAAATCAAATCCCTGTCAGTTAATGGGATTACAGGTTTATCCAGCAATCAGATCGCAGGTATTTCTGCGGACCAAATATCATTTTTAACCACTGCTCAACTAAATGCATTTGCTACAGATACATTTAATGCGATGAACGTTGCAGATATTACGAACCTAACAACTACTCAGATCATAGGGCTTTCTACTGTTCAGCTTAACTCATTAAAATCCTCTTTATTGCGAAGTTTAAGTACTCTTAGCATCAGCGCTCTTACAACGCAACAAATTGCAAATTTAAATACTTATCAGTTGAGTCAACTATCTAAAACCCAGTTCTCAAACATCAGTTCAGGACAAATACGTTCACTCATTCAAAATCAGATTAACTCATTGTCGACAATCTCAATTGGAACACTCACCGCGGTTCAAATTCAAGGGCTCTCAATTGCTCAGCTTTCACAGATGACTTCTGATCAGATTGGAGCACTTTCATCAACTGCTTTATCTAATCTTAGAACGACTCAAATTGCAGGGTTGACTTCATCCAACATTATTGGACTTAACCCCAAAAAGCAAATTCCCTTTATCTCCTCGCCTGATATAGCTGTGATGTCGACTTTACTTTTAAACTCATTAAGCACAGATCAGTTCCAAGCAATAACTTCTAGTGATATTACTGCCCTAACTCCTTTGCAACTCTCAGGAATTAAAAGTTCAAGTTATGTAGTTCTAAAAGGCACTCAATTGAGCGCCATGACTACAAACCAAATCGCCTCACTTACTTCCAATGCACTCACAGCATTATCAACAGATGCGGCCAGTGGCTTAACCTCAACACAACTCAATACGTTAACCAGCACACAGTTGGATTTACTTAGTACTGAAAATTTTGCAGCTCTGAGTCCAAGTTCTATTAAGGGATTCACTGATGCTCAGTTAAAAAGCCTAACCTCAAGCCAACTTGGCGCATTTACATCACAAGAAGTTTCGTATCTTAAAACTCTAACCCCCATAGTCTTAGATTTAAGTGGAGTTGAAGCTTACACGACCTCTAATGTATCCAATTTATATGGTGCTGCTTTTAACGTTTTGACCTCCAAAGAAGTAGATGCCGGTATAAAAACACAGCAAATAGGAAAGTCAGGCGTAAGCTTTGACCTTGGAAATACCGGTGAAGCTACAAGTGTTGGATGGATTACCCCAGGGGAAGGTTTTCTTGTTAGGGTCTCAAAAGATGCAAAAACAATTACAAACGGTTCTGAGCTCTTTGGCAATGCTACCCAATTACCAAATTCTGAATTTAAACAAACTGCAGCCAACGGATTCGCAGCGCTTTCGGCATTCACCTCTGCGACTGCTACTGAAATTTCCTCTAGTGATCCCTTATTTAACGAATTAGAAGTTTGGGTTGCTACGGGGTCTAACAGTGGAACACCCACTGGGACTTTGTACACACTTGCTGAACTCAATATCAAATCGTTAAATTTAAATGCAACCCAAGTGAATATAGCCGATAACGGTAACACCATTGGTTTGATGTCATCATTCACGACGAACGACGGCGGATCGCACCAAATGGCCGATGTTTGGTTCGCAAGTGCTTCTGGTACAGAGGCTTCTACAGCGCAGATGACCGTTGCATTGAATTCATATGCTTCCAACTTCTCTGCTAACTCTGGCTCTGGTTCTGGTACAGTTTTATATAACGTACCCCAACAACAAATGCCCTCTGTTTCTGACAGTTTGTCGCAACTTCTAACTCAAACCATTAACAAATACGGTTTTAGCTCTTCCGCGTTGGTTTCTCAAAGTGGGGGAGGATCAGAATCAAACCTGCCAACGAGCGGTTTAATAAATTCTGCAGTAGTTCCCCCCGGAATCACCAACACGGTTAGCAAACCAAATGCAAACGAAGTAAATTTAAATGCATTAAGTACAGTAACTAATCAAAAATCTTGATTTGTTAGGTAGGTATGGGCCGTAAACACAATACTTTAGATCACATAGATTCAGCTAACATTTTTTGATAATCAGACCTAGAGGCTATTCTTGGGTTTGTTTTATGGCAGTGATCGGCCATTGCACCATCGATTATTTTTTCAAATAAATCGCTGTTTACCCCCATTTCCTGAAGCCCCTTAGGTAATCCCAATCTAGCATTCATCTCTTTTATTGCTTTAATGATTTGCTCGAGTGCTTGGTTGCTGTGAGTTAGAGAGAGACCCATTGCAGTGGCTAGACGGATTAGCTTGTTCTCTTTAACCATTGATTCAGCCTGTGCGTTGAAAGTTAACACCGAAGGCAGAAAAACGGCATTGAGGGTGCCGTGATGGAGCATGGGGTTTACACCACCTAAGCTATGGCTCAATGAATGCACACAGCCCAATCCTTTTTGAAAAGCCATTGCACCCATCATTGATGCACACATCATATTGGTTCTCGCTTCCTTATCGGTACCGTTTTGGGTTGCCCGCTCAATATGACTCCAACCTCTAGTTAGTCCCTCCAAAGCTATTCCATCAGCCGGCGGATTGAAAGGGGGTGCCATAAAGGTCTCCATACAGTGTGCAATCGCATCCATACCCGTCGCAGCAGTAAGCAAAGGGGGTAGTCCCATCGTAAGCTCAGGATCAAGGATGGCAACCTTGGGAACAAGGTGCCATGAGTGAAAACCTAGTTTACGCCCATCATCGACGATGATGATCGCCCCTCTAGCTACCTCGCTTCCCGTTCCCGCAGTTGTAGGAATGGCTATCAATGGAAGTACTTGAGGGGTTATCTTCATTGAACCGCCTTCTATCGTTGCATAGTTTTTAAGGGCGCCTTCATGAGTAGCCATAATAGCAACGCCTTTGGCACAGTCGATTGAGGACCCACCGCCCAAAGCAACAATACCATCACAACCCATTTTTTTGCAAAGCGTGGATGCTTGTCTAACTGCATCCTCAGTTGGGTTGGAGGGGGTTTGATCGAAAACAACTGAATCTAAGGACTCTAAAGCCTTGATAGCCTTCTCTAAAATGCCGGCTTTGACAATTCCTTGATCAGTCACAATGAGAGGTTTTGCGATACCATATTTTTTACACTCCTCAGCAAGTAAAGAAAGTGCACCAAATTCGATTTGTATTTGAGTAATGTAGAAAATATTAGACATAGCTGTTTGATTTTTATTTAAATATGATGAAAATTATGAGTGCTCTTATTAAGTATATCCAAAATCATCTAAACTTTGGTATGCAATTGCCCATCGTTAAATAGGTGAAAATAGCGATATGAATATATTAGGTTTTCACAGAGGCATTGATCCAGCACCTCTAACGAGTGAGATGCACAAAGTGCTCGCGCAAATGAAACAAGCCAATAGGCCCCCATTTCATCAACTTGACCCTCTTGATGCAAAGGCGCTTTATCTCAGGGGAGCTGATGTTCTTGAAATTACCTCCCCACAAATGTCTAATGAGGAAACCATAAAGATCTCCTCATTTGATGGAGCACTTATTGAGATTAAGATTTTTACACCTCCTATTACGTCAAAAAAATCATGTGACCATAGCTCAAATAATGGTGCTCTAATTTACTTTCACGGTGGTGGTTTCACCATAGGTAGCATACAAACCCATTCAATACTTTGCAAAGAAATTGCTGCTCAGACTCAATTGTGTGTGTTCAGTGTTGAGTATCGCCTAGCCCCAGAGTTTAAATTCCCGACTGCGCATCTTGACTCGTGGGCTTCATGTGCTTGGATCTATGACAACTGTGAGAAACTAAATATATCTGCAGACCGTATATTTATTGGAGGAGACAGTGCTGGAGGAACTCTCAGTCTTTTTTGTACCCAACAAGCCGCTATCCAAGGATATAAAGTAAAAGGACAAGTCCTCTTTTATCCCGGATGTTCTCCTGAACAAAATATGCAATCTCATCAATATTACGCGAGTGGATATTTACTGGAGAGTGATACCATTGAATACTTTTACGGGCAATACCTTAGAAATATTCAAGATAGGTTTGATTGGCGATTTTCAGCCCTAAATTCACCTTATCTAAAACTACTCCCCCCCACTTGGATTGGCTTGGCAGAGTGTGATCCACTAAGGGATGAGGGACTAGCATTGAATGAGATATTAAATGAACTTGGCTGCAAATCGGTTTGCAGGGTCTACGCAGGTGTCGTACATGGGTTCATAAAAATGGGCCGTTTCATACCTCAAGCGATAAATGCTCATACAGATGCATGTGCATTTATCAAAAATTTAGTTTGAAGAAAATTCTGTGAATAATATAGATCTACAAAGTACAAAATGAACACATCACTGAACTCAACCAATAATTCGCCTGTATCAAAATCGATATTTAGACATCATCATCCACTTCGTGTCAGGTGGTCAGAAATTGATCTACAAAAAATTGTTTTCAATCCGCATTATTTAACCTATTTTGATGTCTCAGTTACAGAGTATTGGCGAAAGCTTGCAATGCCCTATGAGCTGACTCTTGAAATCTTAGAGGGTGATCTTTTTGTAAAAAAAGCCAGCGTCGAATATCACGCATCTGCAAGACTGGACGATTTACTTCACGTATGTTTGCGGTGCGACAAAATCGGTCGATCCTCAATGACTTTTAAAGGAGCTATTTTTAGATCAAATGAACTTTTAGTTGAGAGTGAGATTATTTATGTCTTTGCAGATCCGAAGACACAAACCTCAAAGGCAATTCCTGAAAATTTCAAATCAATTCTTAACAATTTTGAAGCAGGTAAGGAAATTACAAGTTTAAAAATTGGATCATGGGATGAATTAAGACAGGACGCGCTCTCGCTAAGGCACGAGATATTTGTCAAGGAACAAGGAGTTCCCGCTGAGTTAGAAGAGGACGATTTTGATTCAACGTCTACTCATGCAGTTTTATATAATTTTTGTAATCTACCTATAGCGACTGCTCGTCTCATTAAACCAGAGGCCTTTGATACCCCTTTGATGAGTAGAATTGGCCGTATGGCTGTTAGAAAAGATATGAGAGGTGCTAATTGGGGCTCCCAAGTATTAACGGCATTAGAACAAATAGCGAATCAAAGAGGGGATAAGGTGTTGTTCCTACATGCACAAACATCAGCTAAATCTTTTTACGAAAGAAATGGATTCAAGGTAAGGGGTCCACTTTTCCAGGAGGCTGGGATTGAGCACGTAGAGATGATCAAATCACTTTAACATCATAACTATTCTTATTCTGTCGCATAGTCCGTTGAAGATATTGATTTTGTACATGACTTCACAGTAAATCTTATGTCCTGCGGATAGTCAAATCCTGCACCATTATTAACGTCAACAAGTGCTCCTGCACCTGCTCCCAGGATAATATTTCCAAAACTACTAACGTTGGAAGATGATGAAATTCTCATCATATGGGGCTCGAAATAATTGCTCCTACAAAAAACCACTAGATCGCCGAACCCCTTTTGAACTTTGACCGATCCGGGTGATTGAAGTAACCATTCACCGTTTTCATTGCTTACATGACACGAGGCCTCTACACGCTGCGAATCACAATAAGTCGTCACATGAACATCTTGATAAAGACCGCTCAAAATACTAGCACAACCACCTAGCAGCATACTAGTCGATAAAAATAATCTTTTGGCAATCGTGTTCGCTTTTAGCTTAGCTCTAAGATGATGAAAATACATGAACTTAACCCTTTAAAACCTAACGACAACAACGCCTGGGTCTCCTGCTACACCTGCAGAGCCTCCACATCCGCCAACCCCTCCGTTACCATCATTACCAAAACTAGCCGGAGGTAGGGGTGGTGCTTTTAGAGATGAGCCACCTGCTCCACCACTTGCATAGATTGTGTAGGTACCGGAAATATTATTTGGTGCGCCCAGCCCCCCTGCAGGCTCCATACCATTACTTTCTGCGCCTCCTCCTCCGCCCTCAGTGGATCCAATAACTACGGATCCACCAGCATTTACCACCGTATTAAAGGGTGGAATTGCGTTAGAACCTGGCTCTGATCCACCACTAGCACCGGGCCCAGTTCCACCGATTCCACCTAGCGCTGATAGCAACCCAAAGGCTGAGGGGGAACCGTTAGAGCCTTGGGTCCCAGAGGCTCCGGTGGCACCTGGTAAACCACCTAATCCACCTGAACCGACAACTATAGTGACTGGATTACTTGAGGATAAGGATTGGTTTGGAACGAATATGTAACCTCCTGCTCCACCACCAGAGCCATTAATCTGAGTAGTTGTGCAGGTTGTGGCTATTGGCAAACTAGCGCCTGCACCACCACCACCGCCACCCACTATTAGGATCATTGTGTTTAAAACGGTTCCAGGAGGTGTCCATTTGTAATTCACAGTGGTCAGCCCATTAGATGTGACTGGAGTTGATACAACAGATGCAAAAAGACTGGCACTGGTGCAGCTTGTTCCAGAAGTAATACCTGGAATCGTAGTGGCTCCTGCAACTGCAACCCCACATCCCGACTGAACAAGTGCGGGGGTTGTTAAAAGCGTGGGTGCAGTAGCTGTGTTTGTGAAATATAGTATGTTGGGTGGCATTACTACCAATTCAATCGGATTATCGTTTAGGGTCGGATTGGCCCCCGGGCATGTTGCACTCGCACTTATTTCATAAACGGTTGGAGTAAATCCCACTGGTGCAGGCGGAATGGATCCGGACAAAACTCCAGCGCTTGACAGTGTCAAACCCGGAGGCAATGGCAAGTTTCCCTTTTGAAAACTCACAACCCCACCGCTGCTACAAGTTGCATTTAATTGAACATTTACATTTGAAATATTTGGAGCAGTTATATCGTTAAATATCCCAACGATACCTTGTGAATTCCATGTAATGGTCGGAGCAACAGCAGGTGTAATGTTCAATGAAACCAAAGTGGAACTTGAATATACATTAGCTGTTTGGTCCCACACCGTAAAAGAAAATCCATCAGACCCAATGTATCCAGGATTAGGTGTGTACAAAAAGTTTCCGTTGCTGCTCACATTAATTACTCCATGCGCTGGCTGCACGGTGGTACTATAAATTAATGGGTTACCTTGAACATTGGTGACATAACCAGTTAACGAGCCGGTTAGAGATGCACTCGCTGTGACGTTTAGAACTGAAGCAGGTGAAGTAGCAACAGGGGCAATATATTGTTGTACGACATTGATATAGACTACCCCAGTATTTGAAGTTTGACTAGCGGTAGTAATATTAAATGAGAACTTATCTAAACCGTACCAATTTGAATTGGGTGTATATGTAAAAGCTCCTGTAGCGGGATTGGTTATTTTAAGTGTTCCGTATTTAGGTCCAGAGATACTGCTTTGAGTGATTAAATTGTAAGTAACAGTCTCTGAGTTTGTATTGACTGCAGTCAATAAATCCGTTAGAACTTGGTTCTCGTTAACAGTATAGTGAAGGCTTGTCCCAACCTGCAAGCCTGGCTGAGCTAAAGTGGTTGTGGTAGTGGAGGATGAGGCATTTACACAAGCATTCGTTCCTAAGACACCCACACTTGCAACACAAGCACCAGCCCCCCCGCCTCCACCGCAAGCATTAAGGAATAGGCAAATTGCTCCAATCACCATTACCCGATGCAATGTGAATGGGTTTAATGAAATTCTAGGTAGGTAATTTTTCTGCATCTTGCTGATTCGGTATCAACAAGGAAATCTTGAGCCTATTAGGGAATATTTTTGTACTTATAAAGTATTAAATATGGGTGGCAATTTCGGAGAATACCCTATTTCTTAAGCGACTGTAATTTTGCGAATGCTTGTTGCATCGCAGACCCTGAAGATTCGACCGTTGGTCTGTTACCTTGATGGTGGCTTTGTCTAAAACCTTGTGAACTCTTGCCAGGCGAACGAAAGTGATTATCAGTAAGATTTGACGAATTTTCTCTGGAGTCGCTTGTCAGTTTCATAGTCAAAGCAATCCTAGATCTTGCAACGTCGACTGAGACAACTTTAACGTCGACGATGTCACCAGTTTTAACGACTTCGCGAGCATCGGTTATGTACTTGTTACTGAGTTGACTGACATGGATAAGTCCATCTTGGTGAACACCAAGGTCAACAAAAGCGCCAAAGGCTGCGACATTACTTACGGTACCCTGTAAAACCATACCTTCCTTAAGATCTTTAATGTCTTTAACATTGTCATTTAATTTGGCAACTTTAAAGGATGGTCGCGGATCTCTTCCTTTTTTCTCTAATTCCTGAAAAATATCCTTAACAGTGATTAAACCGACCCCTTCTTTGACAAAAAACTCTGGTTTTAAGGACTTAATTTTATCTGGTTGTCCCATTAATTCGTTAACAGGACAATCCGCTTTTAAAATAATCTGCTCTACTATGGAGTAACTCTCTGGGTGAACCCCAGTGACGTCCAAGGGATTGTCACCGTCTCGGATACGAAGAAATCCCGCACTTTGTTCGAAGGTTTTTGCGCCAAGACCTGTAACATCAAGAAGTTGCTTGCGGTTTTTAAAAGCACCATTTTTTTCACGCCAACGAACAATAGACTGTGCGGTTGTAGTGGATAAGCCAGATACTCGAGCTAAAAGTGGAGTACTTGCAGTGTTTAAATCTACTCCGACTGCATTTACACAGTCCTCGACAACCGCGTCCAAGGTTTTGTCAAGTTGGGCAGGATTGACATCGTGCTGATACTGTCCTACGCCAATTGATTTTGGAGTGATCTTAACTAGTTCTGCTAATGGATCTTGAAGTCGCCTAGCAATACTAGCGGCTCCTCTTAATGAGACGTCTATGTCTGGCATTTCTTTGGAGGCATATTCGCTGGCACTGTAAACTGAGGCACCTGCTTCACTAACAACAACTTTTTGCAAATTAAAAGTAATGTTTTGTTTTTTAAGATGTTCATTCAAAAACTCTATCAACTCTGCTGCCAGTTGATCAGTCTCACGACTAGCCGTCCCGTTTCCTATAGCAATCAGGTTGACATTATGTAAGGTACAAAGTTTGAAAAGTGTTTGAAGTGATCCATTCCAGTCGCGTCTGGGCTCATGGGGGTAAATAGTAGCTGTCTCAAGAAGTTTCCCAGTTTCATCTACAACAGCGACTTTTACCCCTGTACGAATTCCAGGGTCAAGACCCATAACAACTCGTTTGCCCGCAGGAGCGGCAAGTAAAAGATCTCTTAAATTATCCGCAAATACTTTTATTGCAACTTGTTCTGCATTCTCGCGTAACCGGGTCAGTAGATCACGCTCAATTGATAAACTAAGCTTTACGCGCCAAGTCCAGCTTACACATTTCTTAATGAAATCATCCCCCTTTCTGTTCTTGTGATTCCATTTGATTTGTTCGCCAATTCTCCCCTGTGCTAAAACTTCAGTCCAGGTTTGAGATGCTTTGGGTGCGTCCTCATCTTCTTGATTTGCATCGGGAATTTCAATTTGTAGGGATAAAACCCCAAGCGTTCGACCTCTTAAGGCTGCCAAAATTCTGTGAGAAGGAATACGCGTTAAAGGCTCAGAATAGTCAAAATAGTCTTGAAATTTAAACGCGTCAGCAATAGGCTCTTTTGGTGTTATCTGCGTACTTTTAAGTACCCCGTTTTCCCACAACCATTCTCTGAGGGATTGAACCAATTGTGGATCTTCAGAGAATCTTTCGGACAAAATATCCTTTACGCCGTCCAGTACTTTTTGAGCTGTTGTGAAATCAGCACCTTCAACGGCCAATGGATCGCCAACAGGTCGTAAAAATGATTCAGCCTCCAATAATGGATCAATCGCTGGATTTGCAAATAATAGATCAGCCAAGGGTTCAAGACCCGCTTCCCTTGCTATTTGACCCTTTGTCCTGCGCTTGGGTTTAAATGGAAGATATAGATCTTCAAGAATGACTTTTGTAGTTGCGTTTTGGATTAGAAGATTAAGCTCGGGTGTTAATTTGCCCTGAGAATCGATACTTTTTAAAATAGCTTCTTTGCGATCACTCAGCTCCCTTAAATAGGCAAGCCTGATCTCCAACTCCCGCAGTTGTATGTCGTCCAAGCCACCTGTCGCCTCTTTTCTGTATCGAGCAATAAAAGGGACTGTAGATCCTTGATCAAGAAGAGTAACTGCAGATAAAACTTGATCAGATTTGACTGACAACTCTTGAGAGATTTGTTGAATAATTTGGAGATTCATGATTTCAAAAAAAAGTTTCACTTACCAACATAAAATTGGAATTGGTTTTACAAATGGGGGATTTACAGAAATGGAAAAATTAATAGAACAGAAAACCAGCTAGGGTGTAAAGATTACTAATAGCAATGAACTTAAGTGGCTGAGCGCAGCGCGGCCTTAAGTTCCTCCCCTATCTCGGGTCTTTTAGAAAAAGGGTTAGGGGGTTGCTTATTATCTAATATTGCTTGCATTCTCTCTTGCACATTACCTAAAGACTTTGGATGACTAAAAATATAGAACTGATTTTGAACAATTGCATCAAAAACTTTGATTGCTACATCGGCTGCAGAGACTTTACCTGAATTTACAGCTTTATCTAGCATTTCTTTACCAATTTTTTGACTAAAAGTAGTTGCTACATCAAGCAAGTTGATGCTCTCATCGGTGTTAAGGCTTTTACGACTATGAGTCTCATTAAAACTTTGATTAATCGATGTGGGAACAAAGTATGGACAAAGAACACTGGCCGTGACCTGATCACTGACAAGAGCTAAATCTTGATAAAGAGTCTCAGTTAAAGCAACAACGGCGTGTTTGCTGACGTTATAAATTCCCATATTTGGCGGAGTTAATAGGCCAGCCATACTTGCAGTGTTCACGATGTGACCAGTCCAGTTTGGATCTCTTTTAGCGGCCTCAAGCATCATTGGGGTAAATAACCTTACACCGTTGATAACCCCCATTAAATTAACCCCTAACACCCTTTCCCAATCCTTTGCGGAATTTTCCCAAACTAGACCACCTCCAGAAACACCAGCGTTATTTATGACAAGTGAAGGAGTATCGTGCTGATCTCTAATACGATCTGCCAAAGACTGCATCTCAGAAGCACTAGAGACGTCAACCGAATAGCATTTTATTTTTGATGGTGAACTGTTCCCATCATGGTTGATATCCATTGAGGCTTGCTGTAGCTGATCATCTTTGATATCAATCATGATCAGATTCATACCAAGACCCAAAGCACGCCTTGAAAACTCCAACCCCAAACCAGAGGCCGCACCCGTAATTAGTGCAGTTTTATCTTTAAATTCTTTAATCAAAACTAATCCTGTACAAATCCAAAAAGAAAACTAACTTTTTGTAAAAAATTAATTTTAAGCCTGCTTCAACATAAACCCATTACGCGGGAAATGTACATTTACAGTGCCTGCTCGGGGATCGGTCTGCTCAATTGTGAAGCGTGTTTTTGTAGCCGCCAAAAGTTTACCTTGAGTTGGCTCAACACCAAAGCTCTCCGCATGGATAATGACCTGAGAACCTAAGCCAATCCCGTGCACATCTTCAAAAATTTCATCCACAAGTGCTTTCGGCTTAGCATTAGCGCTGATCTTTAACGCTTCACTGGAAGTGACTTCTAGCTTGGTCGATGAATCAAATGCTGATATCCTCTTGTACCATTTAAGGATTTCAGGTGTCGCATCTAAGATATGACTCAAATGGGGCACATTATTAATAGTGAACCAAATAGGGTGAAAAGCTGAGAAATCTGCAAGACTGGGTTGATCGCCGCAAAGAAAAGGCTGGTTATCTAAAATGCTTGAAAGCCTTCTGAGATAGCTTTTGTAGGTAATAGTGGCTTCTGGGGGGGACATTCTGGGCGCTCCTCCTCGCATCGCGCTTCTATCTGCACCGAAAGCTTTTGCTGCCTCAGCTCCCATTTTTGAGAAGACATGCTCTGCCCCCTTGGGTTGAAAGTTATATGCCATAGCAACAGGGAATAGGATTGTGTCCGCCCATTGAGCAAGTATTCGTGTCAATCCCTTTTCGTGATCAGGGTATAAAGTAGGTGTCGGGGCCAAATGCTCCAAGATATCAGAGATCAGGGCCGTATCGCAGTATATGTCTGCGCCAATTTGCATGACAGGTGTGCGCCTATGACCACCCGTTAAAGCCACTAAATCAGGCTTGGGCATGATCATTGGAATTTGAACACTACTCCATGCGAGATTTTTAAAACCTAAAATTCGACGAATTTTTTCCGCAAATGGGGATACCGGGTAATGATGTAACAAAATAGATTCTTGCATGAATTTATATCCTAGGGTTATTTAAGAAATCTTGAACTGATTTAATCAGTAGCAATTGGGCCATCAGAGGTGAAATGCGGTTTATCAGGAATAGTTTCTTTAACTTCAGCTGGTTTTCTTTGAACGTAGCGAAAAGTACCTGTTGAATGAGCACAAAGCTCACCAAGTTCATTTAAAACTTTTGATTCAACAAACGCAGTAGTTCTGGTCCTGTGCATTAACTCCCCCTTTGCAATGAGTTGCCCCGTTGAAGGTCTTAGGAAGCTAGTTTTCATCTCAATTGTGACAATACCGAGTGACTTATCCACGCTTCTCGCGGCAGTAGCCATACTGACATCCATAAGCGTCATTACGGCTCCTCCATGTGCGACTTGGAAAGAATTCAAGTGCTCGGGCTTTGGAGAATAAGTAATTTGAGATTTACCGCTATCATAAAAATCCAGAACAAACCCCAGCTCTTTTACGAAAGGGATCAGAATTCCGAATCCGTTTAACTCATCGATTGGCTCTGCGTGCTTGTCGATAATTACATCCGATTTGATTGATTCATTCATAAAACGAATACCTAACTTGGAAACGATCTAAGCCAGGTAAAAAATATTTAAATACTGTTTAATTTCAATTGGTTAACGTGATTTTCTAATGTAATAAACATTAACCAACCCCAGGCAAATTGTAATCCTTTAAATGCTCTCGCAATTTTGTTTTTAGCATCTTCCCAGTACCTCCAAGGGGTATTGAATCGACAAAAATAACATCATCAGGAATTTGCCATTTTGCTATTTTTCCTTCATAAAAAGCTAATAAATCTGCCTTCTCAATTTTTTCTCCGGGTCGGATGACAACCACCACCACCGGACGCTCATCCCATTTAGGATGTCTAACTCCAATACATGCAGCCATGACCACGCTTGGGTGACCCATCGCTATATTTTCGATATCAATGGAGCTAATCCACTCTCCTCCCGACTTAATAACGTCTTTAGATCGGTCTGTAATTTGAACAAAGCCATCGGGATCTATAGTTGCTACATCCCCAGTTGGGAACCAACCGTTAACCAGCGGGGATGGGCCATCATTTTTGTAGTAATTCTCAATAACCCAAGGGCCCTTGACGTATAAATCACCGTACGCAACTCCGTCGTGCGCTACTTCCTTACCCGAATCATCCATGATCTTAAGATCAACTCCAAAGATGGATCGTCCCTGCTTTAATCGGAACTTTAATTGTTCCTCGGCGGAAAGTTTCAAGTGCTTATTTTTTAAATTCGATAAAGTCCCTAATGGACTCATCTCAGTCATGCCCCAAGCATGCAAAACCTCAACCTGATAATCATCTCTGAATGAGTTAATCATTGCAGGTGGGCATGCAGAGCCACCAATGACTGTTCTTTGAAGCGTTGAGAATTTAAGACCCAATGGGCGCATATAGTTCAAAAGCATCTGCCAAACAGTTGGTACGCCTGCTGCAAAAGTAACGCCCTCCTGCTCTACTAATTCGTACACGGATTTACCGTCTAATGCGGGTCCAGGGAAAACCATTTTGGCACCACTGATTGCACATCCATATGGCAATCCCCAGGCGTTTACGTGAAACATAGGTACCACTGGCAACACTGCATCCTTGGCAGAAACACACATCACATCGGGCAAAGCGATTGCGTATGCATGAAGAAGGGTTGACCGGTGGCTGTAAAGCGCAGCTTTTGGATTGCCAGTCGTACCGCTGGTGTAACACATACTCGAGGCCGTGTTCTCATCAAAAACCGGCCAAACGTAATCCTCTACTGATTGATCTTTGATCCAACTTTCATAGCTCAATAACTTTGGTAAGTCAGAATCGGTTGGCAAAGCGGATTCATCACAAAGGGCAATCCAGTGCTTAACAGTAGGACATCGCTGGTGGATCGATTTGATGATAGGTACAAATGTCATGTCAAAACACAGTACCGTGTCCTCAGCATGGTTGATAATCCAAACAATTTGGTCTGGATGGAGCCTTGGATTTAAAGTGTGTAATATTCGCTCGCTACCACTAACACCATAATACAATTCTAGGTGCCTGTATCCATTCCAAGCCAAAGTACCAATTCTCGAGCTTGCTGGGACATTTAATTTGTCCAGCGCGATTGCAACTTGTTTAGAGCGATTTGCCACCTCTTGCCAATTACTTCTATGGATATCACCCTCCACCCGTCTGGAAATGATTTCAGAGTCACCGTGGTGCTTAGAAACAAACTCAATCAAGGATGAAATGAGTAGATGATCGCCCTGCATTAGTCCGCGCATATTTGAATTGTCCTTAACTTTGTATAGACACAGGGAATTCACCTCTAGTTTGTGATACCCCACTTAATCGACATTGTGCCCAATTAAACACCCTCATTTACCTCTTAGATTCCCTTAGATTTTGCAATCAAAGCGGTGGATCCAATACTGAGGGGGCTACTCAAGAATCTCTATAATTAAGACTGTTTCATGCTTATTGACTCTTCTTTTCACTTAATATCCCCTAAAAATTACACTCCCAAAATATGGCTACAAATTCTATAAATATAGGCGTTCTTGGCTGTGCGAATATTGCCAGACAATTCATACGCGACACAAGAAACAGTCAGGTTATTAAAATCAAGGCTGTTGCCAGCAGAGAAAAAGAAAAATCTGAGGCTTTCGCTAAAGAAAATGAAGTCCCAAAATCTTACGCGACATACGAGGAACTTCTCGCGGACGAGACTTTGGACGCAATATACATCCCCCTCCCCAATAGCATGCATGCCGAGTGGGCGATCAAGGCGGCAGAAGCAGGCAAACACATACTCTGTGAAAAACCACTGGCATTGGGCTCTGTGCAAGCTAAGGACATGATGAAAGCAGCCAGAAACAACAATGTGTTTTTATTAGAAGCATTTCCTTATTACTTTCAGCCTCAAACCCAAGAATTGCTAAAACTCCTTAAAAGTAAAAAAATTGGATCCATTAAATCAGTTCAATCATGTTTTGGTTTCACGCTTCCCAATCCCCAGACCAACATTCGACTCGTACCTGAACTTGGTGGTGGTGCGCTACTTGACGCCGGCAGTTACGCGCTAAGTATCATTAGACTTGCAATGGGAGAGGCTCCACTGAGTGTTTACGCTCAAGCAAATTGGGCCCAATCTGGGGTTGATATCAGCATGATGGCCATCCTTTCATATGCTAACGGTAGGCACGCCCAACTGTCATGTGCAATGGATGCAGCGAACTACAGACGTGCCACCATTTCAGCAACAAACGGGACAATAGACACTGAATACCTAAACCATACTAGTGCACTAGAAAAAGGTGATTCTTTTGGTTATTTAACGAGCCAGTTAAGAGTCAGGTACGGGACTGCTAACTCTATAGCATTCGAGGATATCAAGTGCCAAACAGGTAGTGGCTTTTTATTTGAAGCAGAAGCATTTGCTCATATGGTTTTAGAAAAAAATAACCAGATGTTCGAATCCAACGCACAAGCCAGTATTGATAATGCTGCAACGTTGGAGGCATTAGCCATGAGTGCAAAAATTGGCAAAGCCGTAAACCTAGACTTTTGATAATCTCAAAATCACTGAACAAATAAAAAAACTTATTCATCTTTCATATTCGAGTGAACTCATTAAACGATCTAATAATCGCTCATTTTGGGCGATTATTAAACTGAATTAAGAGCTTAATCAGCAATAATTATCGTATTGAGGGTTAGTTTGTATACTTTGATATGAAAGATCGAAATAACATAAGTTGAGGGTAATGGCAAAGAATTAGATCTATTTGCCATCAACCATAATTCACAAATTCAAACAATAAGTATTTCGAATCCTAAATGAACGCTAATCCCTCGAACTCCAATCATCACAGTCTCGCAGTTGAAGTTGCTTCTGAACTTGACCTGCCCCACCAGCGTTTCTCTCCAATAATAGAGTCGGTTTTTGATTATGTACTAGCTGCAATTCTTTTTTTAGAACTCATTTTGCTGTTTGGGAATACTGCCATGCGGGCAACATTCAACACCTCGTTTGTTTGGGCAAACGAGGTCGCAGAGTACTCCCTAACCAGTTTGGCTTTTATTGGTGGCGCTATAGCCTACCATAGGGGGCTTCACCTGGTTGTTAGATTTGGAATCGATAAACTGCCGTTAGCTTATCGCGAATATGTTGAATGCGCTAGACATTATTTAGTCATTGCAGTTGCATTGATCGGGCTTTATTTTGCTACTCCGATGTGGCACGACGCGTGGAGCACTCTAACTGTAGTTCTGCAAATCCCTAAATCTTGGACATTGCTCCCATTTTTTATTGGTATGGGTTTGACGTTAGTTTTTGCTTTCTTTGAGTTAAAACGTCACACTTTTAAAGAGAATCTCATTGCAGCACTTTTGGTAGGTACGTTAACGGCCGCTTGGTTTTTCTTGCAACTCTATACAGGCCCATGGCTGGGAACCTCGGGAATTGGATTTGCTCTTATGCTTTTGCTTTTCTTAGTATTTGCAGGTGTTCCGATTGCTTATGTACTATCCGTGACTGCCTATATTTTTATTTACAGCTCCGGCGAAGACCCGATGGCAGTTTCGATTGCAATGTCTAATGGTATCAGTAGTTTTATTTTGTTAGCAGTGCCTTTCTTTATTCTTGCAGGAAATGTCATGACAGACGGTGGACTCACCAAACCACTTGCCGATTGGGTAACGGCCATGGTCGGACGAATGCAAGGTGGCCTTCTTCAGGCGCTTGTTGTAGCGATGTATATTTTCTCTGGAATTTCAGGCTCCAAAATAGCAGATGTTGCCGCTGTTGGGACAACATTAAAAGGAATGCTCAAAGAGCAGGGTTATGACCCAGCGGAAAGCAGTGCAGTTTTGTCAGCAGCGGGAATCATGGGGGAGACAATTCCACCAAGCCTTGTTATGATGGTTCTAGCGTCTATAACCACCTTATCTGTAGCGACTTTCTTTGTCGCTGGGGTTGTACCCGCCGCAGTTCTGGGCCTGTGTCTGATGTTCATTATCAATAGACGAGCAAAGAAAAATAATTGGCCTAGATGCGCGGCAATTCCTTGGGCAGAACGAATCAAAATAAGCATAAAAGCCATACCTGCCTTAATGGTTCCGATTATTCTTATCATCGGTATTGTTGGTGGGATTGCAACCACGACTGAGGTCTCCTCGATTGCTGTTGTATTCTCAATACTTGTATCCGTATTTGTTTACAAAGGGATGAATGTCAAAAGCTTCATCACCACCTTAGCTGATTCAGGTGCAATGGCTGGCATGGTGTTATTCATGGTGAGTGCTGGAAGTGCATTTTCTTGGACCTTAGCCATCAGTGGATTGCAAACCGTAGTGGCTGATTTTCTCTCTTTGTTAGGAGGGTCAGCTTTTGCGTTTGTCAGCTTCTCTATAGTTTTAATGATCATTATGGGCTCAATCCTTGAGGGACTACCTTCTCTACTTATTTTTGGACCTATGCTGCTTCACCTAACCCAAAGTTATGGGATCGATCCTATGGCTTTTGGTATAGTTATTATCATTTCAATGGGAATCGGAACGTTCATACCTCCATTTGGAGTTTGTTATTTTGTAACTTGTTCAGTCATGGATACAACAGTAGAGAAAGTAACCCCTAGGTTCCTTCCCTATCTATCTGTTTTGCTAATAGGCCTAGTTTGTATTGCACTGTTCCCATCCATAAGCTTAGTCCTTCCGCACGCTTTCAATCTTCACTAACCTCTCATCAACCTCTCTTCTATCAAGGAATAGCATAATGAAACCTTCTCTTAAACTACTATCAACCGTAGCATTCGCTACCATTTTGAGTATTGCAGGCACTAACGCCCTTGCACAAAATAAATTTGTACTCAAAATTGCTCACGCTGACTCAGTAGATATCACGACCTCTCGAAAAGCTATCATGGCTGAGGCATTTGCTAGAGAAGTTAAAGCCAAAAGCGGGGGCAAAATTGAAGTACAGGTATTTGGTGCAGGTGCGCTGGGCGGCGAAAAAGATATTGTTGAGGGCGTGAAAAACGGATTTATTCAAGCTGGACTTGCATCCGGAGTTATGGCCAATTTCTTTCAAAATGCGATGGTCACTGATATCCCCTACTTGTTCCCCAATGACGACATTGCCGATAAAGTAATGGACGGCCCCTTTGGTCAAAAGTTGTCTGATGATTTCACAGCCGCAACTGGTATGCACAATATGTGTTTTGGTGAAGTAGGATTTAGGCACTTTAGTACCGGTAAAAACCCAATTCACTCTCCAAAAGATTTAGCAGGGCTAAAAATTCGAGTGCAAGAGACTCCACTCTACGTGACCGAGATGAAGTCCCTCGGTGCCCAGCCGACTCCCATCGCATTCCCAGAGACCTACACTGCTCTTCAAACGGGCGTTGTTGACGGACAAGAAAATCCGATTCCAACTATTATTTTTGCTAAATTTTATGAAGTTCAAAAGCACGTTACTCTTGATGGTCACAATTACGGGATTGATTGGTTTGTCGTAAGCGATAAGTTCTACAAATCACTCCCCCCAGACTTACTTAAAGTCGTAACGGACGCAGCTAAAGTGGCCTGTAATGAAGAAAGAAAAGCCAACAGAACATTTACTGACAACGGTAAGAAAACTCTAGCTGAAAAAGGGGTTTCGGTTTATACACCTACACCAGCTGAGTTTGCACAGTTCAGAGCTGCAACACAGCCCCCAGTTATTGAGTTTTTGAAAACTAAAATCGACCCCCAACTAATCGACAATATTCAGGCTGCAGTTAAAGACGCTGAGCGTAAAAAATAAACAATAAACAATAACGCGTTCGAGGCCTCCAGACTAATTTTGGGGGCTTTTTTTTGACCAATGCTAAAAATTGTATATTTGCTCTACAAAAGTAAGTGATTAGCATTCGCGGGATAATATTCATATGAATATTCCTGCAGAATTAAATCTTGGCCTTTCATGGAATAACAGATTTACTCAATTGGGTAAGTCTTTTTATACCCATCTCAGACCTACCCCCCTTCCAAATGTGCACTGGGTGAGTTGCAACCACGCCCTTGCCAGAGAAATGGGCTTTGAGCCAGACTTTTTCGACAGTCCCCAATTACTAGATGCGTTAAGTGGAAATGGAGTTATCAAAGGCAGCTCTCCTCTTGCAAGTGTCTACAGTGGACATCAATTTGGACACTGGGCTGGCCAACTTGGGGACGGTAGAGCACTTTACTTAGGTGAGATCCAAACTACCAATGGCTCGGTTGAGTTACAGTTAAAAGGTGCGGGCAAAACACCTTACTCCAGATCTGGGGACGGGAGGGCTGTTTTGCGCTCAAGCATTAGAGAATATTTGTGCTCGGAAGCCATGCACGCATTATCAATACCAACGACTAGAGCATTGTCTATCACGGGCTCCAAAGGAATTGTTTATAGGGAGGAAGTGGAAACTGCAGCTGTCGTTGCTCGGGTATCCCCGAGTTTTATTAGATTTGGCCATTTTGAACACTTCTCAGCGAACGGGGAAACTGAAAATCTTAAACAATTGGCAGATTTTGTTATCAATGAATACTCTGACGTTCTGACTAGGCAAAACGAGATCGCTTTAACCCATGAAAACGATATTGCAAAAGAAGTTGAAAATAATAAATATGCTCGCCTATTGCTTCAAGTTGTTATCAAAACAGCGAAATTAATTGCTAACTGGCAATCAGTCGGGTTTTGTCACGGCGTAATGAATACCGACAATATGAGCATTTTAGGACTGACCATCGATTACGGGCCATTTCAATTTATGGATAATTTCGATGTCAATCATATTTGCAACCACTCTGATCACTCTGGCAGATACGCCTATGGTCAACAACCCAATATTGGTCTTTGGAATCTGTATTGCCTTGGACAATCTCTTCTTCCTTTGATTGCTGATAAGGATCTAACTGTAAAGTGTTTGGAGTTTTACAAAGAGGCTTTCTCAGAATCGATGCTTCAACTGAGTCTGAAAAAACTAGGGTTTAATGAGAATATTGATCACCCCGATATAAGCAGTCTAGTGCCCAAAATAAATTCAATTATTCAAATGCAAGGAGCTGACTTTACCGTTTTTTGGAGAACCCTTAGTCACTGTGTTTCACATTCAACGGGTCCTCACGACCTATTAGCATTTGACAAAATTAGTGAAATGCTCAAACACGAGAATGCAAGATCTTTATGGCTTGATTTCTTACCAACATATTTAAATTTATTATCCAAAAGCGATCAAACCAATGAGCAAATAGGATTAAATATGCTTAAGATCAACCCCAAATTTGTACTGCGTAATCATTTAGGCGAAACTGCCATAAAAAAAGCACAAGCAGGGGATTTCTCAGAAGTCGATATACTCCTTAAAATACTAACAACCCCCTATGATGAGCACGAGGCGTACGATGACTATGCAAATCCGCCACCAGACTGGGCCAAATCAATTTCTATTAGTTGTTCATCATGAAACTTAAATTAACTGACGCACAGTGGCAAACTCTTTTAAAAGAAAAAAATGCCGAACCCTTGGCCTATGAAGTCACTAGAAATGCCGCAACGGAGAGACCCTATACTGGCAAATATGCTGACTTTTGGGAAAAGGGCTCCTACAAATGTATTTGCTGTGGTGAGAAGTTATTTGACTCCGATACCAAGTTTGATGCAGGTTGCGGATGGCCGAGTTTTTACTTAGCAGCAGAAAACGCTCCAGTTGAGGCAAAAATCGATAAAAGTCATGGGATGATTCGCACTGAATCTATTTGTGGCAACTGCGGGGCTCATTTAGGACATCTTTTCGATGACGGCCCACATCCAACTGGTCAAAGATACTGCATGAATTCAGCATCTTTAGAATTTGAACCCAAAAAATAATTACTTATGAAACTATTCATCGATTTCTTTCCAATCGTTATTTTTTTTATAGCTTTCAAGGTATTTGATATCTATGTTGCAACCGCTGTAGCAATTGGTACAACACTATTGCAGATAGCTTATTTGAAGAAAGTACACGGCAAAGTTGAAGTGATGCAGTGGGTAAGCTTAGGTGTGATCGTTGTATTCGGTGGGGCAACTCTATTTTTTCACGACAATACATTTATCAAATGGAAACCAACCGCTTTATATTGGCTTATGGCGGTTTCCTTATTGGTAGGAAAGTTCATTTTTAGGCGTAACCTTATGAAAACCTTCATGGGTGAGCAATTGACTTTGCCGGAACATGCCTGGGGAGTACTTTTACTCAGTTGGGTAGGCTTTCTTTCATTTATGGGGTGCCTTAACATTTATGTTGCCTACAACTTCGATTTGGATACATGGGTTAACTTCAAGCTTTTTGGTAGCATTGGTTTAATGATTGTTTTTGCAATTATTCAAGGTGCTTACCTTAGTCGGTTTATAAGCGAGGAGGAGATATCATCTCCGGATATAAAAAATCCAACCCATGAGATCACAAACTTAGACTCCCACCCTCAATCATCTGAATCAAAGCACTTATGAATGCCACATCCGCAGACTTGGAGCATCAACTTAATCTAGATCTTAAACCCAGCTTTCTTGAGGTTATTGATGAAAGTCATCAACACGCTGGTCATGCAGGTGTTCAAGAAATGCAAAACTCAGGTACAGCTAAAGGTGTTGGAGGTACGCACTTTCGAATCAAGATTTCCGCCCCCGCCTTTGAAAACCTGAGTCGAGTATCAAAACACCGGCTTATATATGCATCTTTACAAAATTTTATTGATGCGGGAGTCCATGCCATTGCTATTGAATTAGTTTAGAAAATAGTTAGTGTCAACACGCCACCCCTCAGAAAGTCTAAAATTAAGTGACTTTTCCTTAACTTTCTGTGTCTATAATGACCGGATTAGGATATGGGAAACTAAGTTTTTACTCTTCTAGCAGCTGACTTTAATTTATCTTTCTTATTTCTAAAAAGTTTCTAAATTTCTATTTTGTTTTTAATCTTTCTATGAAACTCTCAATACTAAATAAAACCCTTCGCCAAGCGATGATTTTTTCTGCTGTTGCTCTAAGCTTCAGCACTTTTGCTCAAAACATTGCGATCGTTAACGGCAAAGCTGTCCCTAAATCTCGTGCAGAAGCTTTAGCTCAACAACTCATTCGCTCTGGTCGGCCAATAACCCCAGAGGTTGAAGAACAAATTAAAGAGGAGGTTGTTGCACGTGAAGTTTTCATGCAAGAGGCTCAAAAACTAGGTCTCGATGCATCAGCTGATTTCAAAGATCAAATGGAATTGGCTCGCCAAACCATCATGATTCGAGAACTATTCATGGAGTTCCAGAAAAAGAACCCTGTAACTGACGCCGAAATCAAAGCTGAGTACGACAAATTTACAGCTGCTAATTCAGGCAAAGAATACCACGCTAGACATATTCTCGTAGAAAAAGAAGACCAAGCAAAAGCCATCATTGCTTCTATCAAGAAGGGCTCTGCAAAGTTTGAGGACATTGCAAAAAAACAATCTAAAGATCCAGGTTCAGGCTCCAAAGGCGGAGACCTAGACTGGGCAGCCCCCTCCAACTTTGTAAAAGAGTTCTCTGATGCAATGATTGCTCTTAAAAAGGGTCAAATGACTGAGCAACCTGTTAAAACTCAGTTTGGTTATCACATCATCCGCTTGGATGAGGTAAGAGAAGCTCAGATTCCTAAATTTGAAGAAGTTAAGCCGCAAATTTCTCAGCAACTTCAGCAATTAAAAATGAATAATTACCAGCAAGATTTGCGTACAAAAGCAAAGGTTGAATGAGCAAGTTTGATGAATTGACTTGAGTACAAAATATCTAGTTAAAAATTGAAGACTTTTAACGAGGTCCTACTCTCAGAATTGAGGGTAGGACCTTTTTTAATTCAACCAACAAATTTAATTAATCCAAGATCTGGCATTTCTCCAGATTTGAAACCAAGGACTTAAAGCATTTAATCCGCCCGTTAGCTTTAAGTCTGTCCAACTCATTTGAGCATTGCGAAATACTCGCTCTGGATGAGGCATTAAAGCCGTAAATCGTCCGTCCTTTGTAGTTACTCCAGTAATTCCGCTGGGGCTTCCATTTGGGTTGCTAGGGTACCTCTGGGTTGGCTCGCCATAAGAGTCAACAAAACGCATACATGTATCAACTTCATCAAGACGGCCTTGATTTTGAAAATTTGCGTAACCTTCCCCATGAGAGACTACTATTGGAAGTCTGATACCTTGCATACCTTGCAGGAAAAGACTAGGACTTTGTGTAACTTCTACCATGCTTAAACGCGCCTCAAATCTCTCACTTTGGTTGGTCGTAAAACGAGGCCAGTGATGCGCTCCAGGGATAATTTGAGAAAGCTCTGCAAACATTTGACATCCGTTGCAAACCCCTAGGGCAAAGGTATCCGGCCTATTAAAGAATGCACTGAATTCATCAAAAAGCTGAGAGTTAAACAAAATACTTCTTGCCCAACCAATGCCCGCACCTAATGTATCCCCATAACTAAAACCACCACATGCAACCAAACCAGAAAAATCCTTGAGACTGATGCGGGAGGTTTGTAGATCAGTCATGTGGACATCCACACTCTCAAATCCTGCTAAATCAAAGGCATATGCCATTTCTACGTGAGAGTTAACACCTTGCTCTCGAAGTATTGCGACCCTGGGTCTTGCGTTGTTTGAAACGATGTTAGCGGCAGAAATTGAATCTGCAGTTAATTGTTTGTTTACAACCTCTTCAAACTCTTGGGTTAAGTGAACATGCAGGCCAGGGGTACGTGTATCAAACTTTTGAGAATGCTCAAGATCTGCACAAGTTGGGTTATCCCGGCTTTGACAAATCTTCCAACTTACACTGTCCCAGACCTGATAAAGGTCGTCTAAATCTGCAGCGTAAATTTGCTTCGCGTCTCGCCAAATAGTTACCTGCCCGACACCAGCATTTAAACTTGGGGCGCTTGGATTGATCGGTCTAGTCTTGCCGATACAGTGACTGTGAGCAGATAAACCGTAAGCTCTGAGGGTTTTCAAGACTGCGTCCCGATGCTCGGTTAAGACTTGGATAACAACTCCAATTTCCTCATTAAATAAGGCTTTTATTGTCTGCTCATCTCGTCTGGCGCTGATCTGAGTGGCCCAATTTTTTGCGTCTCCATACTCCGCATTACTGTCTTTAATACCGTCACTTTTTGTTATCAATAAATCAACATTAATAGCAACCCCAACCTGTCCCGCGAAAGCCATTTCACAAACACAGGCCATCAATCCACCATCACTTCGGTCGTGATAAGCCAAAATCAAATTTTGACTGCGCAATTCATTTACGGCTTCAACAGTTGCTTTTAACATGCCAGGATTGTTTAAATCCGGAACATCTTGGGCATCCTGACCCAACTGATTAAAGCACTGCGCTAGAACGCTTGCCCCCATTCTTTGCTTGGCCTCGCCCAAGTCGATCAGTATAAGAGTTGTATCAATTGAATCTTTATCCAACTGCGGTGTCAACACACCTCTGACAGAATCAAGAGTTGCAAATGCACTTATTACCAAGCTCACGGGGGAGACAACCTTATGGGCAGCTCCGTCACGAGCTTTCCACTGGGTACGCATAGATAAGCTGTCTTTTCCAACGGGTATAGAAATGCCAAGGGATGGGCATAACTCCATACCAACGGCCTTAACAGTTTCATAAAGTGCTGCATCCTCGCCCTCTTCTCCGCAGGCGGCCATCCAATTAGCTGAAAGTTTCACACGGTCAAGCTCTATCGGTGCACTTAAAAGATTAGTAATGGCTTCAGCAACTGCCATTCTGCCTGAGGCCGGTGCATTTAAAACCGCGATAGGGGATCGCTCCCCCATGCTCATGGCTTCGCCCCCAAGCCCCCTAAAATCAGCTAAAGTCACTGCACAATCTGCAACCGGAACTTGCCAGGGCCCAACCATCTGATCTCTGTGAGACACCCCCCCCACCGTTCTGTCGCCAATCGTTATCAAAAATCGCTTTGAAGCAACTGTTGGATGACTAAGAACCTTGATAACTGAATCAGCAAGAGAAACAAAGAGATCAAGCGGCTTTGCGTTATGAAGTTTGCTTTTAACGTCCTTGTGTAGCTTAGGAGTCTTACCAAGCAAAACACTCATGGGCATATTAACGGGGTGTTGTATAGGTGAATCTGCGCTACCTAGATTTTCATTTGCTTGCATTGAACTCTCAAGCTTAGAGTCCTTTACAACCAATTCAGTTTGCTGCGTTGCGATTCCCACAACCGCAAATGGACATCTCTCAATCAAACAAAAGGACTCGAACAAATCCCTTGAATCAGGATCAATTGCCAAAACGTACCGCTCTTGAGATTCGTTACACCAAATTTCCTTGGGCGCCATACCAGACTCCTCAACGGGCACTTCCTTTAAGTAAAATTTCGCCCCTCTATCCGCGTCGTTCACCAACTCTGGGAATGCATTGGATAAGCCACCAGCCCCAACGTCATGAATTGCCAAAATTGGATTTTTTTCTCCAAGTGCCACACAGTGGTTGATCACCTCTTGCGCCCTGCGCTCTATTTCTGGATTGTCTCGTTGTACTGAATTGAAATCAAGATCAACCGCATTGGTACCACTTGCCATTGAACTTGCTGCACCCCCACCGATCCCAATTCGCATCCCGCCGCCGCCCAATTGAACCAGAAGGGATCCTGGTTTAAATTTAATTTTTTGAGTCAAACCTGAATCGATCTGACCAATACCTCCTGCAATCATGATCGGTTTGTGGTAACCCCAACGTACGCCGTTATAAGTTAACTCAAATTCCCTGAAATACCCTCCTAGGTTGGGTCTTCCAAATTCGTTATTGAAGGCCGCGGCACCTAAGGGCCCCTCAGTCATGATTTGTAATGGACTAGCCATGTGATCGGGACGGACATTTGATAAATCTAAATTTTCACTGGGAGACTGCCAAAGGGTTGATACCGTAAAACCGCACAAACCAGCTTTGGGCTTGGCTCCACGACCAGTTGCACCCTCATCCCTTATCTCCCCTCCAGACCCCGTTGCTGCACCCGCGTAGGGCGAAATAGCGGTAGGATGGTTGTGTGTCTCAACTTTCATCAAGATATGGTTCAAAGATTCAAATGAGCCGTAAGATCTGTATTGTTTGCCAGCACTTTTAGTGCTCTCGGTCTTAGCCTCAAAACGTTGAATGACCTGCCCCTGCATTACTGCAGCGTTATCAGAGTATGCGATGACGGTGTGCGCTGGGTTCAACTGATGAGTATTTCGTATCATCGAGAACATGGATTTAGCTTGGGGTACACCATCGATGGTGAAAGATGCATTGAAGATCTTATGACGACAGTGCTCAGAGTTAGCTTGAGCAAACATTAGGAGCTCAACGTCGGTTGGGTTTCTCTTGAGTTGAGTGAAGGCCTCGACTAAGTAGTCAATTTCATCCTCTGCAAGGGCAAGGCCCTGGGCTGTATTAGCAAGAACCAATGCAGAGCGACCCTCCCCCAAAACGTTAACAGTTTGCATGGGGGGGGCGTTAACGGTGTCGAACAATTTTTGGATCGTCTCTTCGCTTAGGTGAACCGACTCTGTCATTCTGTCGTGAACAGCGAGCGCGAGTTCCAGCAATTGATCAGTGTTTAATTTACTTTTGTTAGAGGAAGTAAACTGATAATGGATCACTCTCTCGATGCGGGACACTAGGAAACCGCAGTTATGAGCAATATCAGTGGCCTTGGAGGACCAAGGGGACAAAGTTCCTAGGCGAGGACTGACCCAAATTGAATTAACCCAGGGCAAAACGGATGCCTCTGAGTTGAGAGGCTTCCCACGTTTACCCACACCGGTGTGGGAGGTATCATGAGATCCTGCAGGTTGTAGCAAAGATTCGACACGTGAAAGTTCCCTGTCATCAAGTTCTTCTTGTGAACTTACCCAGTGAACATAATGAGCATTTAGATCTGAGATGGACGGCTCAATTGACTTGAGTCGATCAAGAACTTGTGCTTTTTTGAAAGAACTAAGTGCTGTACCACCTCGGAATTGAATGAATATTGGAGTCACGAGCAAAATTCTTTTATAGACGAATGAGATGAATTAATTGAAAAAACTGCATGGATGTCTCACCTAAATTTCAATGAACATATTCGGGTTATTCCGAGTTATAAATAGGAATATGAAATTGAATTTAGTTCTGGAATTTCAAGGGTGAGTACAAACCCAAACAATTGTTTTCAAAAGGAATGTTAGATTGATTTTCTGGCCATGCACTCCTAAAAGGAAAAGGCACGAATTTTTGTGATATTTTAACGGGTGAAGTGCCTAAGTTTCCTGAGATAATGTAGTTTATGACCATTTCTATTAAAAACGACGATGACGCAGCGGGTATGCGAGTGGCTGGCAAACTGGCCTCAGAGGTGCTAGATTTTCTCACCCCCCATGTAAAAGCAGGTGTTACTACAAATGAGCTTGATAAATTAGCCCATGATTACATCACGCAAGTGCAAAACGCTATTCCCGCCCCCCTAGACTACACACCACTGGGATACAAGCCTTATCCCAAATCGATCTGCACATCTGTAAATCATCAGGTTTGCCACGGTATACCAAACGATAAACCCCTCAAAAAAGCTGATATTGTCAATATTGATATCACGGTCATCAAAGACGGCTGGCACGGCGACACAAGCCGTATGTTTTTGGTCGGTGAGTCCTCGATTGCCGCCAAGCGCCTTTGTCAAATCACATATGATGCAATGTGGCTGGGGATTATGCAAGTCAAGCCTGGTGCTAGATTAGGAGATATAGGACACGCCATACAAAAGTACGCTGAGAATTTGGGATGCTCCATTGTTAGAGAGTTCTGTGGTCACGGTATTGGCAAAGTGTTTCACGAGGAGCCTCAGGTGCTTCATTACGGCAAACCCGGAACGTTAGAGGAACTAGTACCTGGAATGACTTTCACAATTGAGCCCATGATTAATGCTGGAAAAAGAGAGATCAAAGAGTTAGGTGACGGCTGGACCATAGTGACCAGAGACCACTCTTTATCTGCGCAGTGGGAACACACCATTTTGGTCACTGAAACAGGCTTTGAAGTACTTACCCTCTCAGCAGGGAGCCCCGCATTGCCCAACTTCGTTACAACCACGGTCTGCTAGCAGGCGTCCTGCATGGAAAATGTACCTAACAAATCGACCTTTAAGCAAATAAAAGCTGAGCTTCTAAGGTCTTGGGCAAGCTCTATTGAGGACCAAACGCCCCGACAAATAAGTCAAAATCTAAAACTACTTTGTCACTTAACAGATCAAACACTAGTCGAGCTTTGGGAAAACTCTAAATTATCAAATCCATTGACCCTCATCGCAGTGGGTGGCTACGGGCGAGCCGAATTGTTTCCTTACTCAGATGTAGACGTACTCGTGCTACTCCCTAACGATTGCGACTTACAGATCGATACGCAATTAAAAGAAAAACTTGAACACTTTATTGGATCGTGCTGGGACACGGGTTTAGAAATTGGCTCAAGTGTTCGAAACCTTAACGAATGTATTGATGAGTCAATTCGTGATGTGACCATACAAACATCCTTACTTGAGTCCAGGTTTTTAACAGGAGACAGAAAGTTATACAAAAAGTTCATCTCTGAATTTAGGTCTAATCTTGAGCCAAAGACTTTTTATAACAACAAAATATTTGAGATGCAACAAAGGCATAACAAATATCAAAATACGCCCTACTCACTTGAGCCCAACTGCAAAGAGTCTCCCGGCGGACTAAGAGACCTACAAATCATTATGTGGCTTGCCAACGCTTGCGGATTTGGAAAAAGTTGGCAAGAACTTGCGCGAGCAGGAATTGCAACCCCCCTTGAGGCAAGACAGATCAAGCGAAACGAAGCGCTTCTCTCAAAGATAAGATTTCGACTACACCTGGTCGCAAACAGGCGCGAGGATAGGTTGGTTTTTGACTTGCAATCAAAAGTTGCAATGGATTTAAATTACGGCACAAATCAAAAGAGCGCCTCAAATAACCCATTGGAGGTTGGAACTATAGCTAGGTCTGCAAGTGAAGATTTGATGAAGCGGTACTACTGGGCCGCAAAAGCTGTCTGCCAACTCAACAAAATTTTGTTACTCAACATAGAAGAGAAATTATTAAAGTCACAAAATTCTTTTGAACCCATTTCTATAGATCAACACTTCTCCGACAAAGCCGGCATGTTGGAGGTGAAAGATGATGATATTTATATCAAGGATTCCCACCAAATATTGAGAACTTTTTTAGTTTATCAAACCACACCCGGAATTAAAGGACTGTCCGTAAAAACACTTCGTGCGCTTTTTAATGCTAGAAGTTTGATGGACTCCCATTTCAGGTCTGACCCCGTTAACAGAACCACCTTTATGCAAATACTAGGTGAACCGAAGGGGATTACACATGCAATTAGGTTAATGAACGAAAACTCGGTCTTGGGTCGATATCTTTGGACTTTTAGAAGAATCGTTGGGCAAATGCAGCATGATTTGTTCCACGTATATACCGTTGATCAACACATATTGATGGTGCTGAGAAATGTCCGTCGCTTCTTCATCCCTGAACATGCACACGAATATCCTTTATGCTCCCAACTTGCTGCAGGTTGGGATAAGCCTTGGGTTTTATATATAGCTGCCTTGTTCCATGACATCGCAAAGGGACGTGGCGGGGATCATTCAGAGCTTGGTGCAATTGAAGCCATTAAGTTTTGTAAAACCCATTCAATATCCAAGGAAGACACAAAGCTTATCGTGTTTTTGGTCAATGAGCATCTAACCATGAGCAGAATTGCTCAAAAATCAGATCTAAGCGATCAAGATACCATTCAAGAATTTGCTAAAAAAGTTGGCAGTGAACGCAACCTGACGGCCCTTTATCTTTTGACTGTCGCTGATATTAGAGGTACCAGTCCTAAAGTTTGGAACGCTTGGAAAGGCAAATTGTTGGAGGATCTTTACAAAACAACGGTTCGAGCATTGGGGGGTAGCGCACCGGACCCAGATGCAGTAGTTGAATCTACTAAACGTGAAGCCCTCAATATGCTTTCTCTTTACGGGCTTCCCCCCGAGTCTCACAAAGAGATTTGGGACACTCTTGATATCAGCTACTTTATGCGACACGAGGCTGGTGAAATTGCTTGGCACACCAGGCAAATTACCAGAGCAAAAATGGGGGCGAAGTTAAAAAACACCACTATTGGAGTAACCGTTCGAGCTAGGTTGTCGCCTTTGGGTGAGGGTATCCAGGTCATGGTTTACACACCAGATCAAGAAGATTTATTTGCCCGAATTTGTGGTTTTTTTGATCAGTCACAGTTTAGTATTTTGGACGCCAAAATTCATACAGCCAAGAACGGGTATGCCCTGGATACTTTTCAGGTTGTTACCTCAGACTCGGTTACACACTACAAAGAATTGGTATCTAGCGTGGAGATTGGTTTGACTCAAACTATTGAGATCAAATCTCCACTGCCTGCGCCAAACAAGGGACGCGTTTCAAGAAGAGTCAAACATTTTCCTGTTACGCCCAGGGTATCTTTGCTACCCGACGAACGAGCGCAGCACTGGGTACTTAGTGTTTCTGCCAGCGATAAGGCAGGCTTGCTTTTCAACATTGCACGAATCTTAGCTAAGCATCAGATTAATCTAAAATTAGCGAAAATTACCACCCTTGGTGAGAGAGTTGAAGATATTTTCTTGATCGACGGCCCAGAGCTTCAACAAAATAGGTCACAACTCGAGATTGAAACTGAACTCCTAGAGGCCGCCTCGACATGAAAGAAACCAAGTTTGATAAAATTTCAACGACCTGGCTAATATAGGATTCGTCGCATTTTGAAAGAAACAAAAACTTTGATTTGAGTCTTTCTAATGCGTTGGGAATTGTAATATTCCAAGAGCTTCAACAACAAAAATAACCTTAGTAAGTTTTAACAATCCCATTAACGTTCCAATTTTCAATCCAATTAACAATCCAATTAATACAATGACTAAAAATACTCGATTCGGTTCAAACCTTGTTAATCCAGTGATCACTTCATTGACACTTATTACTATGCTCTCATTCATTAACGTTGTCGGGGCACAAACTACAACTCCAGCACCTAGGCCGAACGCTCCTACTAGTTCTTCTGCGTCATCAGACTTAAAGTCAATCAACAACACAAAAGCTGATGTCAACGAGTTAACCTACGTTGCCAATGCTGAAAACTGTACACCTAAAGCATTGCACCCGAGCTTAGATCACGGCCCTAGAGCAACCACTAGTTCTTGGCTAAACGGCCAAAGAGTTGCTGAGTGCTACGGAAGAGTCAGATAAATAATCTTCAAAGTACTGAGAGATCTGGAAAATTTTCATTTTTTTAGGGTTAACGATTTACTGGTTTTAATTTAAATCCATAAAATAAAGTTCATACTTCTCATATGGACTTTAAAAATGTATTCCTTACATCAATTAAGATTTGTAGGATTGAATTTAAAACCCTTAAGACTATTGCTGTCGTATAAAAATATGGTGGCAATACTTATTTTGCCCTTCTCTTGGTTTCATCTTAATTGCACAGCCCAAACTAGTTCAGCTCCTAATAATTTACCGAGCTATCCAACCAAGCCCATTCATTACGTAGTTGGATTTTCCCCTGGTGGTGGGACAGATGTTGTGGCGAGAACTATCAGTCCTAAACTTAGTGAAATACTTGGTCAAAGTGTAATTGTAGAAAATAAGACCGGTGCTGCAGGCACGATCGCTGCTGACTACGTCTCCAAATCAAGTCCAGATGGGTACACACTTTTGATGGGGCACTGCAACTCCAATGCTATTTCACCATTCGTTCTATCCAAAGTGCCCTATAACCCAGCAACCGATTTCACTGCAATTACTTATCTTGGCTATTCACCCAATATATTAGTCGTCAACGCATCATCCCCCGTCACTTCAGTTGCAGAATTAATTGCTCTTGCAAAATCAAAACCTGGAGAGCTAAGTTACGGCTCATCGGGTATCGGAAGCACCCAACACTTAATGGGAGCATTGTTTGCTCAAATGACTGGCACTTCACTCAATCATGTGCCTTACAAAGGGA
This sequence comes from uncultured Burkholderiales bacterium, assembly GCA_903910745.1. Classification (GTDB taxonomy): domain Bacteria; phylum Pseudomonadota; class Gammaproteobacteria; order Burkholderiales; family Burkholderiaceae_C; genus Limnohabitans. Next base: position 15,012 of record CAIWAO010000081.1, on the reverse strand, counting down.
GTGGTCAAGCGATCATCGATTTGCTTTCTAATCAAATCACAATGAATTTTGATACTCTACCGCCTGTTTTGGAACAAATAAAAAAGGGCAGCCTAAGGGCTTTAGCTGTATCAACGCCCAAGAGGTTACCCTCTTTGCCAAATGTGCCTACTTTTGTAGAAGTTGGGATAACTAATTTTGAAATTACAAACTGGTACGGCATCATGGGTCCTAAGGACATGAACCCTTTAATAGTCACTCAAATTGACAAGGCTGTAAAACAAACCTTGCTTGACCCAGGCATTAAAAAGACGTTTGAAGCGCAGGGAATACAAACTGAGGGACCCACCACTCCCATTGCTTTTAAAACATTTACTATGAGTGAGATCGCAAAGTATCAAAAGATGATCAAAAGTTTAGACATCAAATCAGAATAGATGTAGTTCAGTCTTGCCAATCGTGCCAATCGAGCTTTAAGGAATCGGTTCTAATCATCCTCAGAGTCAGAAAGACCGGGAAATAGCACTTCTGTAAATCCAAACTGACTAAAGTCTTTTATCCTCATGGGGTATAGGATTCCCCATAAATGATCACATTCATGTTGCACCATGCGTGCGTGAAATCCGCGAGCAACTCGCTCAAAGGGCTCACCGTACTCATTCACACCACTATAACGAATAGACTTCCAACGGGGCACACGCCCTCTAAGCCCGGGGACTGACAAACAGCCCTCCCAGCCCTCCTCCATTTCCTCTGTGATGGGTGTAATAACTGGATTAATGAGAACCGTCTTTGCAACAGGCTCCTCATCCGGATACCTTGGATTGGGCTCACCAGTACCAAACATAACCACTTGAAGATTTTCTCCAATTTGCGGCGCCGCAAGTCCTACACCTTGAGCGCGTCGCATCGTCTCCGTCATATCCACCAACAAGGATGCAAGCTTGGGAGTCGCAAACTCTTCAACTTTTTTCGCAACCCTAAGTAAACGAGGGTCACCCATTTTTAAAATCTCTTTGATTGGCATAGTCAATCCCCTTATTATTTTAATTTTAAAGAGTCAAGTAGTTCTTTTGCCTGTTCCTCATCAAGTATGGATACACCAAGCTCTTGCGCTTTGGTCAACTTAGATCCTGCCGCCTCACCGGCAATGAGGGAGGTGGTTTTGGCACTCACACTAGAGGAGACTTTTGCACCTAAATTCTCAAGTAACTCTTTGAGTTCCTCACGACTCCAAGTTTGCAATGTGCCAGTAATTACAAAGGTTTTCCCGCTAAGGGGAAGTTCAAGTGCAGCACTTAAGGGATGCTGTGCGTGTTCATCCCAGTGCACTCCACAGGCCCTAAGTTGATTGATCACCTCTACGTTGTGTGGTTGATCAAGAAAATTTCTCAAACTCAACGCAACAATAGGTCCAACATCCTTAACTGCCAACAACTGTTCGACTGTGGCGCCAATAATCGCATCAATATTACCAAAGTGTTTAGCTAAATCCTTGGCGGTTGTTTCACCCACATGCCTAATGCCTAGACCATATAAAAACCTATTTAGTGTGGTTGCTTTTGAATTTTCAATGCTTTGCAAAACATTGTTAGCCGACTTCTCTGCCATTCTGTCAAGAGCGATTAAGGAGGACAAGCCTAGTTTATACATGTCGGGTAAAGTTTTAATCAATCCAGTATCAACTAATTGGTCGACTAATTTTTCACCTAAATCTTCAATATTAAGGGCCTTTCTTTGTGCAAAATGTAGAAAAGCCTGTTTGCGTTGAGCTGGACAAAAAAGACCTCCACTGCATCTGTAATCAGCCTCGCCCTCCTCTCTTAGGGCGGGGCTTGAGCAAACGGGACAAGAAAGCGGCATCTGAAAAGGCTCTGGCTCAGACTCAGGGAGGCGGGGCCTTCTCTCGAGCAACACACCAACGACCTCTGGGATCACGTCTCCAGCCCTTCTCACTATAACTGTGTCTCCTACCCTTACATCTTTGCGCTGGGCTTCGTCTTGGTTGTGCAGTGTGGCATTGGTCACAGTCACACCGCCTACAAAAACGGGGGCTAATTTGGCCACTGGAGTAAGTTTTCCTGTGCGACCTACTTGGACCTCGATTGCCAAAACAGTAGTCAGCTCTTCTTGAGCTGGGTATTTGTGAGCCACAGCCCATTTGGGCTCTCGTGTAATAAACCCAAGTTTTTGTTGAAGATCGGTGCTGTTTAGTTTATAAACAACTCCATCAATATCAAAGGCAAGAGTGCCCCGCAAATCTCCCATCTCTTTATGAAAATCAACGAGCCCATTCGCACCCAGCACTCGTCTTGCGTGGCTATCCACCGGAAACCCTAGAGCCCTTAAAGTGTTGAGTAATTGTTCATGGGTTGAAAAGTGAAAGGATTTTTCTAGCTCATCATGATTAATGTTTTGGGTAGGATCTTTGTGCCAATTCACTTCTCCTACACCATAAGCAAAGAAACTAAGGGGACGCTGTGCAGCAATTTTGGGATCAAGTTGACGAACGGCGCCCGCTGCAGCGTTTCTTGGATTCACAAAGGTTTTCTCGCCCTTCACTCCTTTTGCTATCCTATCCCTTTGTCTTGCATTTAAATCCTGAAAATCAGCCAATCTCATGTAGACCTCACCTCTGACTTCAAGGACATGTGGGATGCAAGGAAATTCGTAGTTTTGAGAGTCTTTGATAGACAACTCTAGTGGGATTTGTTGAATTGTCCGGATATTGTGCGTGACATCTTCCCCGTATTCCCCGTCACCCCTGGTAGTAGCTCTGACTAATTTGCCGTTTTCATATCTCAAATTCATAGCAAGACCATCAAATTTGAGCTCTGCCATGTACTCAACTGGAGGAGCCTGAAGATCCAAGCCCAGTTCCTTTCGAATACGGTTATCAAAATTGATCGCACCGCTTGACGTAGAGTCTGTCTCGGTTTTAAGGGACAACATAGGGACCGCGTGCCTGATCGAGGCAAAACTATCAACCGCAGAACCGCCAACTCTTTGAGTAGGAGAGTTAGGATCTAGGAGCTCAGGATAAGTAGACTCCAACTCCTGTAGCCGCTTGAACAAACGGTCGTATTCAGCGTCGGGAATTTGAGGGTCATCTAAGACGTAGTATTGGTGAGCATGGTGATTAAGGGATCGCTTTAAAAGCTCAATCTCTTGTACAGGATCATTGGGTCCAGATACTTTGCCAGCAGTTGCTTTGCCAGCAGGCTCATGGGAGTCATCAAGTTCACTGAAAAGATCAATCGGCACGTTGTGCCTCGTCAACTAAATAGACGTCTGGCTTGGGCAGAACCAGCAGCCAAATCCCGCTGCTCTAAAGCAGTATAGAGATGGCCCAAATCGCGTTCAATGATTTGCATAGAATTTTGGGTCAGTTGTTGACCATTATCATCCGTAATGAGTCCGTCCATATCGCCGGCTAATTTCTGAGCAACTTGACACATCAAGGGAAAGGGGGACAACTGGCTCGGGACGTGAGTGACGTCGAGTAGCAATGAGATCTCATTAATTGCTGCCAATTTGGGGTCGTCTGCTAATGCTGCTCGACTATCATAAATCAAACTCAGTACGGGTGGATTACCAATCACCTCAGATGCAATCACCAAGCGTCCAGCTATAGAGCCCGCAACAAAACCAAGTTGAGCAGCATGCTGATGAACATATCCAGGGCTCCAAGCACTCTCCAAAGCTTTGATCGTAAAACTCAACTGCGCGTCATGATCAGTTGCAAATTGATCAAGTTCCCTTGCCCGACCAATAACCTCTAACATGTCAGGGAATTCGGGTGTGGCATTAAAGTGATCCGCGAAAGACTGGGTCTTAATGACAAACTCGGAGAACTCTATTTCATTTAAAGCACCGCCTCTATTAGCCAATTGAATACCAGACTGAAAAGCGCTGTAACGGTGTCCTGCCTGCATGGGCTCCCACTCACCGGTTTCTGCATTTAACCCCTCAACATTGAAAATCTTGGTACCAATTCTTCGGGAAGCTGGAAAGGCCTGAAGCGCCGCATCACCACTTACTGGAGCGTCGATATCAATTTGAGTGATCACATCGATTAGGGGATCCATCATCCATTGCTTGCTGACTTTGAATCCAGCAATGGCACCATTTACATTTGGCTCAGAACCAAGGGTCCCGTAGGCGTTTTGTGCCGCTAACAGCTCATCGCTGAAGGTTGGACTCTTTGAGTCTGCTAAAAACTTAGGGTCGCTCGCATCAATTCCTAATGCGTCAAGCTCTTGTTGCGATAAAAGGGGCTCAGCCTGACGTGGAACACTTTTTCTAGAAGTCCACGAACCGTGAATCAATAAAGCAGCCAAAATGATGGCACCAAGCACTGCTAATCCAATTTGTAAGTTACTCATTGTTTATAAATTCACAAATTAAGTTTAGGTAAAAAAAGATATCCAAAAATTTCGTCAATTTAAGCTGGCTCAGCAAGTGAGGCGGCTGATTGCATATCCACCGCAACTATACGAGAGACGCCTTGCTCTTGCATCGTTACACCGATTAATTGTTCAGCCATCTCCATGGCGATTTTGTTATGGGAAATGAATAAGAATTGAGTCTCAGTCGCCATTGATTTCACCAACTTCGCATAGCGTTCAGTATTGGCATCATCAAGGGGCGCGTCAACCTCATCGAGCAAACAAAATGGAGCCGGATTGAGCTGGAAAATCGCAAAAACAAGTGCTATAGCAGTAAGAGCTTTCTCACCCCCGGATAGCAAATGAATGGTTTGGTTCTTTTTGCCTGGAGGTTGAGCCATAACTTGAACACCAGAGTCCAAAATCTCCTCCCCCGTCATCATCAAGCGTGCATTGCCTCCTCCGAATAACTCAGGGAACATACGACCGAAATGTTCATTTACTGTTTTAAACGTGTCTCCCAAAAGTTCCCTGGTTTCGCCGTCAATTTTCTTTATTGCTTGCTCAAGCGTATTCATAGCCTCATTCAGATCTGCAGATTGAGAATCCAAGAACAACTTACGTTCACGAGAGGTACTTAACTCTTCTAGGGCGGCAAGATTGACGGCTCCTAGCGAAGTAATTTCGCGCTGAATTTTGTCAATCGAAGTTTGCAACCCAGACAACTGAACGTTACCCTGCTCTATAGAGACTGCAATCAGGTCCAAATCTGCTTCGGCTAGCCTTAGTTGCTCATCAAACTGTTCAAATCCAATTCGAGCAGCTTGCTCTTTCAGTTGCAGATCAGTTATCTTTTGTCTAAGGGGATCGAGTTCACGCTCTCGCTGCAACCTACTCTCATCGGCTGCCCTTAGGCTGCTGGTAAGACCGTCATATTCACTGCGTTTGGCAGCAAGGTCTTTCTCTCGCTCAGTCTTAAGCTCCAGGGCTTGTTGAAGACCTGCACGAGCGGATTCATCTGAGAGTTGAGCAAGTTCTTGAGTGAGTCTGGCATGCTCCTCTGCTAGGCTGCTGAGTTGGGTCTGAGCAGACTGAATAGTTCTCTCGAGCTCGGCTTTTCTAGAGACCAATGTTCTTGCGGCAAACTCTGCCTCTTGGTGTAGTCGCTCGGACTGCCTTAAAGCTTCTCTGGCGTTAGATAGTTGTTTCTCTGCGTCTATGACGGATTGCTCTAAATTTGCAAATCTCTCCTGAGTATCAGATAACTCCATATCCAGTGACTCAAAGCGCCCCTCTGCAATATTTCGCCTTTCTTGTAGGCTACTTCTGGACTCTTTAATTTCAGTAAGTTCGTTTTGAAGTTGCTGAGTTCGTTGTTGAGTTTGCTCGGCTTGCTGAGAAAGTTTGAGTGTTTTAACCTCGATTTCATGCAATTTTTGCTGTTTTTCAGAAACATCCAGTCGGATTTGAGTGAGTTGCTGGGATGCATTTTTATAATCAATCTCAAGCCTGATTAGATTATTTTTAGATTCATCGGAAATCAACTTTTGGGCTTTGAGTTCTTTATCCAAGTTTTCGATCTCTTGTGCTCTAGCCAACAAGCCGGCTTGCTCATTATCTGGCGCATAAAAGCTAACGCTACTTGAGGTAATTGAATGACCGGAAGGTACATATATGGCCTCACCTGCTTTGAGGCTCATCCGAGCGCCCATGGCGTCCTCTAGTGTGGGAGCAGTGTAAGCCCCTTGGAGCCACTCAGAGAACAAGGATTTTTGCTGTGCGTCCTTTGCCTTTACGAGCTCAATCAGTGGCTTTAAATTGGCAGGCGAAGTGCCAGAGCTAGACTGGGGATTGGTTTGTGTATTGTTTGCATAAAATGTCAGTTTTGCTGGTGGAGTATCTTTAGCGAATGAAGAAACCATCTCCAGCTTTGAGACCTCTAGTGAGGACAATCTCTCACGAAGTGCAGACTCCAGGGCGTTCTCCCACCCTTTTTCAATATGTATTCGGCCCCAAAGTGCCTCTAAACCGTCTAAACCATGCTTTGACAACCAAGGCTTGAGTTTTGAGTCTGTTTTTACTTTCTCTTGTAATGAGACAAGAGCCTCATGCCTAGCGCTTAGGTCTGAGAGTTTGGTGGATTCGGCATAACTGGCCTCCTGGGCCTGAGTCCTTTCCTGATCCAACTCAGGCACTCGCTCTTGCAGTTCAAACATTTGAGCCTGTGAGGATTCAAAGTCTTGTTGCGATAGAGCCAACTCTTGATTTAGTTTTGCAAGTAACTCCTGGTCTGCGGGCTCAAGATTGGATAACTCAGATTTCAAACGTTCAGATCTGATTTCGAGTAATTTATCTTGTTCATCAATGCTTCTTTGCTCAGCAGCTAACACCTGTATTTGCTGTTGAACCTGAGTTACGCTTGTTCTTTGCGATTCTGCGTTGTTTTGAGCCTCTCGCCACTGTGACTCAAGAGTAGGAACATGATCGCGTTCCTCCTCTAGCCTAGCAAGCAAAATCTCCAACTCCTCCATCTGATTGGATTCTGACTCCTTGAGTCGCTCAATTTCTTCGAGTGCATTTTCTTGCTGCTCTGTCCAGTGTTCTCTTTGTTCAAAGAGTTGGGTAATTCTCTCTTCTGTGCGTTCTTTTGAGCTCACAACAAACCTGATTTCGCCCTCTAAACGGCCTACTTCTGCGGTCGACTCATAAAGCAACCCCTGAGACTGATTAAGCTGGTCGCCTGCGAGGTAGTGAGATTGTCTGATTGTTTCTAAATCAGACTCAATCTTCCTTAGATCGGCAATTTTGGCTTCAAGATCAATTCCGGCTCGTTCTTGCTGCGTTTTGATCTGAGTTTGTTCACGCTCGGATTCTGACCTACGTAGGTACCAGAGTTGTTGTTGCTTAAGAGTTACGTCTGAGTTGAGCGAGTTGTATTTGTTGGCAACCTCAGCTTGTTTTTCTAACTTGTCTAAGTTAGCGTTTAACTCTCTAAGAATATCTTCAACTCTCACTAAATTTTCACGAGTATCAGCAAGCCTGTTCTCGGTTTCCCGACGCCTTTCTTTATACTTTGATACACCTGCGGCCTCTTCCAAAAAGAGTCTTAAGTCCTCTGGTTTAGATTCAATGATTCGACTGATCGTTCCCTGACCAATGATCGCGTAAGCTCTGGGACCTAAACCCGTGCCCAAGAACACGTCTTGAATATCTCGACGACGAACTGGCTGGTTATTTAGATAGTAACTACTAGTGCCATCACGTGTTAAAACTCGCTTCACGGCAATTTCTGTAAACTGCGACCACTGACCACCAGCGCGGTGATCTGAATTATCAAATATCAGCTCCACACTGGCTCTACTTGAGGCTTTACGGTTGTTGGTTCCATTGAAGATCACATCTTGCATAGACTCACCGCGCAACTCACTAGCCCTACTCTCTCCCAAAACCCATCTAACGCCGTCAATGATGTTTGATTTACCACAGCCATTGGGGCCAACTACGCCTACCAATTGGCCAGGCAACATAAAAGTAGTAGGCTCAGCGAATGATTTGAAGCCTGAGATTTTGATGGAAGTTAAACGCACCGATGTAACCTTGAAACAATTTAAAACGATTTAGAACAAATTAAAAGCCACTGAATCAAACCAATTGATGTCCAGAAATTTACTTGCTTTGCTAATTTCCAAATTGACGATCAACACAAGAAAATTAAGATCTCTGTTCAAGCCAATTCTTTAATTCGCTTTGCAAACCCTCTAGTATCTCCTTTAAACGCAACATAGACTCAGAAAATTCAGAAGATGAGCTATTTTGAATTAATTTAACCAGTAATTTTGCCTTGTTTACATACTCAATTGCACAAAAAATAGGCAAATATCCGATGATTTGGTGCAAATGCCTGGACAAATTATCCAACGAATCTGTTGATTCTAGACTTAAAGGGTCGGTAATTAGCGCAGTATGAATTCCCTGGAAAAAATCACAATCTCTTGCAAGGCTGATTGCATACTCATTAGCAAGATGAATTAGTTCAGTCTCAGTGCTTGCAAAAACAGTTGCATTAGATATGTCTAGGTAGTGATACATTGATTTGTTGCCTGAGAAACAAGAATTTATTTTTATGTCGACGAGAGATTGCAAAAATTAAAAGATAATACTCAGATGAACCCACTTTTAGATAGGCTCCAACCTTACCCATTTGAGCGATTAAAGCAGTTATTTGCCCCGATAACTCCAAACAGTGATTTTTCCCCCATAAGCCTTGGCATTGGGGAGCCAAAACATGCAACTCCTCAATTCATACTTGATGCAATATCAAGTAATTTTAAAGCCTTGAGCGGCTATCCACCCACCATTGGGGAGTTTGCACTTAGGCAATCTTGCTCGAATTGGTTAAACAGAAGGTATGGGATTGAAGTTGATCCAAAAACTCAAATATTACCGGTCAATGGATCTAGGGAGGCTTTGTTTTCTTTTACCCAAGCCGTAATAGATCCAAATTCTGGACTGGTAAATGGAAATTTATCTAATGCACCTAGTAAAGTTGCACCTTTTGTGATCTGTCCTAACCCGTTTTATCAAATTTACGAAGGGGCTGCACTTCTCGCAGGAGCCGAGCCCTATTACGTGCCTAGCGATCCAACGAGGAATTTCGGTATCGATTGGTCCCAGGTCTCCAGACAGACTTGGAAAAGGACTCAATTGGTAATCGTTTGTTCACCAGGTAATCCAACTGGCGCTGTAATGGACCTTGAAGAGTGGCGCAAACTTTTTGAATTAAGCGAGGAATATGGCTTTGTAATCGCCTCCGACGAATGCTATAGCGAAATTTACTTTAAAGATGAACCTCCACTTGGTGGCCTTGAAGCAGCGCAAAGACTGGGCATTCAAAACTATAAAAATATTGTTGCCTTTACTTCCCTATCCAAAAGAAGCAATGTCCCTGGAATGCGCAGTGGATTTGTTGCAGGTGATGAAAAATTAATCAAATCCTTTTTGTTGTACAGAACCTACCACGGAAGTGCAATGAGTGGCATGATTCAAGCGGCAAGCGTAAAAGCTTGGGACGACGAACAACACGTCATTGAGAACAGAAACCTATATAAGGAAAAATTTGCCAATGTATTGCCTATTTTAGAGCCATGCTTGGATGTCAAATTACCGGACGCTGCTTTCTACCTCTGGGCGGGTGTGCCTGGAGGGGATGACGAAAATTTTGCCAAAGAACTTATGAGTCAATACAATGTAACTGTTTTGCCTGGCAGTTACTTGGCAAGAGAATTTGGCGGGAAAAACCCCGGAAAAGGCAGAATACGCATGGCCTTGGTTGCACAGACACAAGAGTGCGTTGAAGCCGCCCAAAGAATCAAAAGCTTTGTACTTAAAAATTTCTAACCAACTTATTAAAAAAATGAGTCAACAACTTCAAACCATAATCGATCAAGCATGGGAAAACCGTGCTCAACTAAATATCTCTAACGCTGGGACTGAAATTACGCAAGCAGTCGATCACGTTATTGGAGAGCTCAACGCAGGACGCTTAAGGGTCAGTACAAAAAAAGCGGTGGGCCAATGGGAGACTCACCAGTGGATTAAAAAAGCTGTACTCTTGAGCTTTAAATTTAGTGACAACGTACCTATGCATGCAGGGGACTTAGGTTTTTATGACAAAGTGCCCACTAAATTTGCTTCTCTTAGTGAACAAGAGATGAAAGAAAGTGGTGTAAGAGTTGTGCCCCCTGCAGTTGCAAGACGAGGAAGCTACATTGCTAAGGGAGCCATTTTGATGCCCAGTTACGTCAATATTGGAGCTTATGTTGACGAAGGCACAATGGTTGATACATGGGCCACTGTGGGATCGTGCGCTCAAGTAGGCAAAAATGTTCATCTATCAGGTGGAGTGGGCTTGGGAGGTGTGTTGGAGCCACTACAAGCCAACCCAACAATTATTGAAGACAATTGCTTTATTGGCGCCCGGTCTGAGATTGTGGAAGGGGTCATTGTTGAGGAGAACTCTGTTATCTCCATGGGTGTTTATATTGGCCAAAGTACAAAAATATATGACCGCGCAACCGGCGAAATTATGTATGGAAGAGTCCCCAGCGGCTCCGTAGTTGTATCTGGAAATCTACCTAGCGAATCTGGCAAATACAGTCTTTACTGCGCAGTTATTGTCAAGCGAGTTGACGCACAAACCAGAGCAAAGACAAGCTTAAACGATTTACTACGCGATTAAAACTACAAACTGCTTTTCACCTTCAATCAACTCTGGGTCACAGTTTCGGGGTTGTTTAATAATTGGATAAGACAGCATTAACTCACCACCAATCAATGTCTGAACTTTTATCACTTACAGAGCGTTTAGTTGCGCAGGTATCTTTGACCCCAAATGACGCGGGGTGCCAAAATATACTCCTCGAGTATTTAAAACCGCTTGGATTTGAAACAGAATGGATTTACGACGGCGAAGACGATTTGAGAGTTACAAATACTTGGTCAATTCGAAAATCCAAACATCCCAATTCGTCAGCTACAGACAAAGTTTTTAATTCAAAAACTCTTGTATTTGCAGGTCATACGGATGTCGTTCCAACTGGCCCTATTTCTAAATGGGACAGTGACCCGTTTACGCCTTCATACAGGGAGGGTCATCTTTACGGGCGTGGCACAAGTGACATGAAGTCCTCACTAGCCGCCATGGTATTGGCAACGAAAGCGTTTTACGATAACTGTCCCAATCCAAGTTTGAATATTGCATTTTTGATTACAAGCGATGAAGAGGGGCCTGCAACCGGGGGCACTGTTAAAGTATGCGACGCACTAAAACACAGATCTGAAAAGCTTGATTGGTGTATTGTTGGTGAACCAACTGCTGTTGAAAAAACTGGCGATATGATCAAGAACGGGAGAAGAGGCACTTTAAGCGGAAAACTCGTAATTAAAGGTATTCAAGGTCACATTGCCTATCCTCAACTTGCCAAAAATCCAATCCACCTATTTGCTCCGGCGATGAACGAATTAGTCAACACTGTTTGGGACAAGGGGAACGATTACTTTCAACCGACTAGTTGGCAAATAAGTAACATCCACGCAGGAACTGGGGCTAGTAATGTTATACCAGGTGAGTGCGTAGTAGATTTTAACTTTCGTTTTTGTACGGAGTCCTCTGTAGAGAGCCTTCAATCCCGAGTACATGCAGTGCTTGATCATTACTCACTTGAGTACGATCTCAAATGGACCCTTGGAGGCATGCCCTTTATTACTGAGGAGGGGGATTTGGTGCAAGCTGTACGCCAAGCAATTAAGGATGTATGCCTCATTGATACCGAACTCTCTACATCTGGTGGAACAAGTGACGGAAGATTCATTTCAAGAATTTGCAATCAAGTCATTGAGTTAGGACCACCCAACTCAACCATTCACAAAATTAATGAACGTGTAAGGATTGAAGATTTAGAGAAACTTAAAGATGTGTATTACCAAATTATTTTGTCATTAAACAGCATTTCACAAGCGTCTTTGGCAACCCCATGAGATTGCAAGACCTCATAAGCGAATGCACAAACCGTCTTACCCTTGCTCAAGTATCATTTGGACACGGTACTACGAATGCTCATGATGAGGCTTCTTGGTTGGTGCTTTGGAGTCTTGGATTACCTTTGGACACAGATACAACCCTAATCCATTCTGAATTAAGTGAAAATCAAATCCATAAAGCCTATAAAACTATTGAGACTCGTATTCAAGATAGAAAACCCAGTGCCTATCTAACTGGGGAGGCATGGCTTCAAGGGGTTCCCTTCTTTGTAGACCAAAGAAGCATTATCCCAAGAAGCCTTATTGCAGAATGTTTGGTAGATGGATCAATAGATCCTTGGTTAAGTATCCATACTTCTCAAGTTCTTGACCTTTGCACTGGAAATGGTAGTTTAGCCATCATCTGTGCAATGGTATATCCTGATGTCAAGATTGATGCATTAGATATTTCTGTTGAGGCTTTAGAGGTCGCTCAAATAAATCTGAAACGACACCTACTGGAACAAAGAATCAAATTAGTACTATCCGATTGCATGGAGCATGCTGGTGGTCCATATGACCTGATTTTATGTAATCCACCCTATGTCAACTCTAAAAGTATGCGTGAATTGCCTGAGGAATACAAAGCCGAGCCCCACTTATCCCTTTACGGCGGTGAGGACGGTATGGACTTTATAAAGCGTTTCCTCTCAGATACCCCGAATTACCTATGTGATACTGGCGTGATTGTCTTGGAAATTGGTCACGAGAGAAATAATTTTGAGATCGCTTTCCCACATCTTGACTGTGTTTGGCTTCAGACCAGTTCAACGCAAGACCAAGTGGTATTAATTACGAAGCATCAATTAACTGCATTTTTGCAAACCCAGTGATCAGCATTTCACTGAATATTTTAAATTTACAAGTAAGCTTTAAACAATGATAGTTTTGCAAGATGTCGTACTTCGACGCGGTACTAAGGTCGTTTTAGATCACGCCAGTGTCACTATTAATCCGGGAGAAAAAGTGGGATTAATTGGCAGAAATGGAGCTGGTAAATCTAGCCTTTTTGCTTTACTGAACAAAACCCTTAGTGAGGACAAAGGTGAGGTACAAATACCTAGCGCTTGGCAGATGGCTCAGGTTGCCCAGGAGATGCCTGAGAGCGATGACTCGGCAACTGAATTCGTCTTAAGTGGAGACATTGCTCTTGGGGCGGCACAGGAAGCACTTTTGAAAGCAGAGGCTTCGCAAGATGGTATGGAGATCGCTCATGCACATCTCGCACTGTCAGACTTGGGCGCTCATGATGCAAAGTCCAGAGCGCAGTCACTTATTTTGGGGCTCGGTTTTAGACCTGATCAGTTAGAAAACACTGTAAATAGTTTCTCAGGTGGTTGGAGAATGCGTCTTCAATTAGCACGGGCTTTAATGTGCCCATCCGATTTACTGTTGCTTGATGAGCCAACCAATCACCTGGATTTGGATGCGCTGGTTTGGCTTGAGAGTTGGCTTCAAAGGTATGCAGGTACCATGGTAGTGATCAGTCACGATAAAGAATTCTTAGATGCAATTACAAAGGTTACCCTCCACCTTGAGGATTCGAAACTCACCAGATACGGAGGAAATTACAGCACTTTTGAGGAACTAAAAACGCAGCAACTTCTTTTGCAACAAGCTGCTTTTGTAAAGCAATCAGCGCGAATTGAGCACTTGCAATCATTTATCAATAGATTTAAAGCGCAGGCCTCCAAGGCTAAACAAGCACAAAGCCGGGTTAAAGCTTTGGAGAGGATGTCACGCGTCGCCCCTGTTGCAGGTACAGCCGACTTTGAGTTTCAGTTCAAACCCTCGCCCACCCTCCCCAACCCGATGATCTCGCTCAAATCGGGCCAGTTTGGGTACGTCACAGATGACACTGAGAGCGGACATGGCACTGAGAGAACCATATTAAACGATATCAACAGATCTGTTTTATCGGGACAAAGAATCGGAATTTTGGGAGCCAACGGTCAAGGAAAGTCAACCTTTATTAAAACCATCGCCAGGGCAATGCCCCTGCTCAGCGGCTCTATAGTCGAGGGCAAGGGACTGCGAATAGGATATTTTGCACAACAAGAGTTGGATGTCTTAAGTCCAGAGGACTCACCCCTTATGCATTTCATAAGATTGGCTAAGGAGTTTGCCCCTCAAACCAGAGAGCAAGAGTTGAGGAACTATTTGGGTACCTTTCGATTTGTAAATGAGATGGTATCTCAACCTGTAGGGACCCTAAGTGGGGGTGAAAAAGCGAGGCTTGTATTAGCAATGATTGTTTGGCAAAAGCCCAATTTATTGCTGCTCGATGAACCAACTAACCACCTGGACTTGGTCACTCGAGAAGCGCTTGGTATGGCGCTTAACCAATTCGATGGTAGTGTTCTGTTGGTCAGCCACGACCGCGCTTTGCTTAGAGCGGTATGCGAGGAGTTTTGGCTGGTAGGAAGGGGGGTTATCGAGGACTTTGTTGGCGATCTTGATGACTATCAGCAATATTTGTTGGCTGAGGCGAAACGGATCAAGGAGTTGATGAAGGAGGAGTTTGGGAATAAATCCCAATCCAATAACCCTAATAAAACGGGTTTTAGGCAAAATTCAGAGTCTAATGAAATACGGCAAAATTTTGATAATTCATCCCCTCCCCCTAATTCCAGAAAACCACCAAAGCCAATAGATCCAGGAGAAATAATAAGTGCCAAGGAGCGCAGAAAACGCGAAGCTGAGCTAAGAAATCAGAAAAATCTGCAATCCCAGCCAATCCTGAAGGAGATCAAAACAATTGATGTGAAGTTGGCATCACTTAGCGCTGAGAAATTAAAACTTGAGGAAAAGCTTGTCAGCGGAGCAGTTCATACAGAATTGGCATCGATTGGAAAACGACTCAAAGAGTTACAAAATGAAATTGAGGAGCATGAGAATCAGTGGATGCTGCTACAAGAGTCGCTTGAAAAAGCGTAAAGATTTGTAAAACCAAGGGATGAACCCAGAGCAACTCCATTTAAATTCATGAATGAACGGAGTTCGGCACGAATATTTAATCTCTGTGACACGCCCTCAGCTATCATGCCATACAGAATTAAAAATTTTT
>CAIWAO010000080.1 GCA_903910745.1 uncultured Burkholderiales bacterium | reverse complement strand
TGAGCCCCATGGAGTTTGAGAGACGATGGCATGCAACTCGAAAAGACGTTGCATAATTCAAGCGGTTAAGAAGTATGTTTAACAGGGGCAACCTCATACTATCAGTTCTATTTACTTTATATCTTATATGTCCGTTCCAAAAACCGATGCAGCACTTAAACCACTGACTGGGATAAATTTAATACTTGCTACTCTGGCTTTGGGTCTAGGCTCATTTATGAATATCCTAGACATTTCTATTGCTAATGTCTCCCTACCCTCTATTGCTGGCGACTTTGCAATTAGCCCAACCCAGGGAACGTGGGTCATAACCTCCTACGCAGTCAGTGAAGCAATTATGCTTCCACTAACCGGTTGGTTAGCAGGAAGATTCGGAGATATCAGACAATTCACAATTGCCACCCTACTTTTTACGCTTGCATCCTTTTTTTGCGGCGCTGCTCAGTCGTTCGAGATGCTTCTCTTTGCCAGGGTTTTACAAGGAATTGTAGGGGCGTCCATGATTCCCCTGTCTCAATCACTTATTATCAAGATCTTTCCAGAAGATAAGCGCGGTGCTGCTCTAGGTATTTGGTCACTCACCACCATAGTTGCTCCAGTCTTGGGGCCCATCATCGGTGGATGGTTAACGGATAACTACGTTTGGCGATATGTTTTCTTCATCAACATACCTTTTGGGCTACTTTGTGCGTACGCTGTTACAAAGACCATGAAAGGCAGGGAGTCCGAGATTGTCAAAAAGCCCATCGACAAAGTAGGACTTGCACTCCTGACGGTTGGAATTGGTACGTTGCAGATACTACTGGACAAGGGAAATGAGCTCGACTGGTTTGAGTCTAGTACTATTGTTTCTTTGGCAGTTGTGTCTGGACTCTCCCTGATCATTTTTGTGATCTGGGAGTTTGGAGAAGAGCATCCGATTGTCGATTTGAAGCTTTTTCAGATCAGGAACTTCCTAGTTTCTGCAATCTGCTTAACAGTTGGTTCCTTCGCCTTTTATATATTTGTAGTCATTGGCCCTCTTTGGATGCAGACCCAGATGGGTTACACACCTACCATTGCAGGTGAGGTGATGGCGGTCACTGGGATTTTGTCACTCTTTTTTGGGCCCTTCTTTGGGATCAATTTAGGCCGAATTGGAGCTAGAGAGGTTGCGACAATTGGTTTTATTGCTTTTGGCCTGTCTGCGTGGGCAAGCGGATCTATCACCACTGACGTCTCATACCAACACCTACAGTACGTTAGACTGCTCATGGGAATGGGCATAGCGGGGTTCTTTGTTCCCATGACTGCAATCTCCCTCTCCCAGCTCGAACCGAACCAAATTAGCTCAGGCACTGGACTGACTAACTTTTTAAGAAACATGGGTGGTAGTGTTGGCACGGCAGTTGGTGCCACAATTTGGCAGGACCAGGCGGCCGCTAATCATGCTAACTTGGTTGAACACTTCAGTCTCGGCAGTTATGGTTACGATCAGTATGTGACCTCCATGGCCAAGCAAGGATTAGTGGAGGGAGAGTGGACACAAAATTTAGAGCGTATTGTGAACTCCCAGGCTTACTTACTCTCAACCAATCATCTCCTGATCATGTCAGGAGTCATTATGGTCTGCCTCATACCCGTCATTTGGTTTGCTAAACCCCCTTTTGGTGGAGGGGGCGGGGGACATTAACTCCTGTGGACGCTGAGGACCTTTTAAACACCGTCTACGTTTATGCCTTTAGATGTTGTGTGTTTCAGGGAAATGCCTAAAGTACCTAAGCCTTTGGATGCAAGATAATGACCATCAAAATAATCAACTCATACTAAGAAAAAACCATCAGTCTCTCAAATTAGTTAACAAACTTGAAGCGCTTAATTCACATTTTCTGGCTTAATCTAGGAAACCTTTTTAGATTCCAATCAGACATTATTCCATCCCCCCCTTTTATCTTCTCATCAATTTCAAACCAGTCATATTTTTATGAGCTCAACCCCAGACAATTCTAAAAAATCCCCCCAGGGCCGACCAACAGATGCGGCTACTTTGCTTAAAACCGTCCTCGCAGAAAATGTCCGTACCAAGCCTGAGCGATTGAAAGTCATCATTGACAGTTTAGTCAAGCATCTTCATGCGTTCGCACTTGATACTGAACTCACCTACGAGGAGTTGTACGTCGGACTTGATTTCTTGAATAAAGTGGGTAAAGCAACCGGACCTGAGAAAGACGAGGCTATTTTGTTATCTGATGTTTTGGGTCTCTCAACCCTGGTCCAACTCCAGGACGCCAAACGCATTATTGAGCACGGCGGTACTGAGCCTGGCCTGATTGGTCCATTTTGGAGAGCAAATCACCCCGTTTTACCAAGTGGTGCTTCCGTATGTGTCTCTCATAACACTGGACCTAAACTTGAAGTTGCAGTGAAAGTCATTGATTTAGAGGGCAAACCGATCTCCAATGCTATTGTTGATGCTTGGCAAGCATCCCCGACCGGGTTTTATGAAAACCAAGACCCTGAGCAAGCAGATATGAACCTTCGGGGCCGCTTTATCACCGACGCCACAGGTTCTTTTACTTTCTGGACTGTTCGCCCTGCAGGTTATCCTATCCCCATTGATGGCCCTGTTGGAGTTTTGCTGGAGCATCAAGAACGCAACCCCATGCGCCCCGCTCATATTCACTTTATTGCAATTGCCCAAGGATATAGAGTTCTTTCTACTCAAATCTTTGACGAAGCAGACCCTCATATCGATACCGATGTGGTGTTTGGGGCTGTTGGCTCACTCGTTCGCAAACTGAGCCCTCATCCTAAAGACCCTCAATCCCTGTACCTTGAGGTCAGTATTACGCTTGAGCCTGGTGAGACTAGGGTTCCTAAACCACCTATAGATTGAACCAAAAAAGTTTTCTAGCTTGAATTAAGTGATTCAGTCTATGGTTTCTTTTTTTCAGTACATTTAAATTATGTAAAAGTCTTGTGCGACTCAAATACTCTAGTTAAATTCTCATTTTTTAAACATACCTTTGAATTGTTAACTTAACCTTTGTTTACTTAACCTTTATTAACTTACACTTTCTCACCCTTTATCTGTTGACACTCCGGTAAATACTCAAACTCCTCTTTTTCTGGGATATTCACCTCCCCTTTATTTGACAAACCTAGTTATTCATTTAAAAATTCATGACC
>CAIWAO010000079.1 GCA_903910745.1 uncultured Burkholderiales bacterium | reverse complement strand
TGCACTGGCATTTTCTTGTGCACCAGCACCTTCAGCCATAAATACAAAAGCCGCGCTCAAAACCAAGGGAACTATTTTTTTCATTTCTGTTTCACTCTTATTTATTAATTAGCTAAAGGATTAGGACGAATCTGTACTTTATAGACTTTAGGTAAGTTATCTTTACCACCTTCGCCGTGGAAGGCCGTACGCGTTCCTGTGGAAACCCAGAGTGCGCGACCCTTCCAGCCCGCCTTGGGATCATCTATGCGGCCATCAACGTTTTTACTAAAGAAGCCCATTGGATAAGGAATACGTAGACTCACCATTTTGCCGTCCACTAAAGCAAGCAATTCCTCGCCGCCGTTAGCCATCGCAACGGGGACATCCTTACCAAGACCTAGTGTGTTGTCTAAATCAACCCATACATAGTAGGCATGATTTGCGCTGCCATTGGGGTCGTTCACGCCTTTAAATTGTGGGCCAGGCATGCGAAAGGTTGACCAACCTTCAGGACAATGTTTGCCTTCTGCTGCTGCTGGCCCGTTGAGGGGCGCTTTACATTTACTGCGGTCAAAGCTGGCCAATTGACCACTGGATAATGCAGACCAAACTACACCTTTAGAGTCTATGTCGATACCCCTTAGACCATAGGTGCCTTCTGGGGCTCTGTAAATCTCAGCCAATGCTGTAGTTGATGGATCTGAACCTGGATTTAAGCGAATTAAAAACCCTGGCTGGTCAACGCGGGAGAAACCAACGTCCATTGATTGGCCCCAAACGGAGTTATCAACGGGACTTGTTTGCACTGCATAAAACCCAGTCATCACACGTTTGTCTTTTGAGGCATCCGCTGGCTGACCGATTTCAGTGTACTCATCACGCTTACCGTTTCCGTTGTAATCCAATACGATTGGAGTCCAGCCTTGAGATTTTTGTTCATCCTTGGTCTCAAGATACATCTTTGTATTGAGCCAACCTACAGCACTGAAGCCTGGGCCTCCGGCACTTGTCCAAAGCGTGTCATTTTTATCGCGAGCGAAATACAAATGATGGGTCGTAAAGCAAGTGTTGACCAGTGACCAATCTTTCTTGGCCGGATCGTACACCGCTAGTTGACGAATAGATTCGTTAATCGGCAAGACCTTAGCAGACGGATGGTCTGAACCAGCCTTACAAAAGTCTGGGTTGCCTGGATTGCGCAACTTTGCAGAGAACCAAACACGACCTGCCGCATCAAGAGTGTTGTTATGGATACTGTTGCTACCGTCCCAAATTGCCTCTTCACCCCAGTAAGCAGAGGGGCCTTTGGGCTGATCTTTTTGGTTGTGTTGCTTTGGATCCAACATCGGCATCGTCACTTCACCAGCAACGTTTTTGATCGGGTCTAGGTAAGGAACATTATTAGTAGATTCCTCTGGAGATCCCCAAAATGCTCCATTGGCATTTACAGTTGGATTGCGCTTGTCGGTTGAAGAACCATCATGTAAATAATAATTTTTTCTGGAGTAATCCCATGATGAGTAAACCATGTTGCGCTCAATACCCTCTGGGCGCTTTGGTTTAGCAAAAGGCAATGCACCTTTTTCGATACTGTCAGTCCAATTTGAAAATAACTCAAGTCCTTTCTCTGGGCCTAAGCGACCCAATCCAAGACCCATATAGGCCATGGCTTGACCAGCCTGAGTGCGGTGCGCCCATGCTACGAAAGAATCACCCTTGGCTTTTTCCTTAAAAAAGGCTGGAACATTGCGCATACCACTGCTTCCAAGTGCATGGCATGACTGACAGGAATTCTTAACTGTATCAATCCAGTAATATTGTTTTTTCAGGAACGTCGGAATACCGTTACCTTTGTCGCCTGTGCCTGGAAATTCGCTTTCAGCAGGAATCTCAAGCAATGAATACCAATACATACCTGGGTAGTAAGCAGCAGCTGATTTCTCATCCGGAGCAGCCACCGCTTTTAAATTTAGTGTTTGACCAAGCTTGGCCGCAACTTTGGGGGAATCTACCAAGCCATATCCACGTACCCAAACCTGATACTTGGCACTAGGCATATCAGGGATTAAAAACCGACCCTGATCATCAGTTACAACGACTTTTGCAAACTTGGTAGGCAAATCAGTTGTTTCTGCAATGACCCAAACACCAGCTTCTGGTCCTTTGGGACTAGCCACCACCCCGCCAATGTCTTTTTTGGAGACATTAATCGACATAGCGGCATGTGAGGTTGAGACTGCGCCAGATGCAATTAAACTGGCAACCAGCAGGGAGATTCTTTTCATACGGTATTCCAAATAAAAATAGAATTGTTGATCCAACGGGGGTTGAATTTGTGCGAATTCTAGTCCACTTAGTCGTAAAAAAAAGTCCTTTAGGGAATCTCCCAATAAGGTTAATTCAAATGTAATTTCGTTACATGACGGTTAGGTAACAAAGATGAGATTAGGTCTTAAAAATACCGCACATTACCTAAAACTTAGGGAGTTTGCTCATCTTCAGTTTGCGAGACATGGGGCAACTCAACGTCGTTTGTCTCTGTAGATCGCACCAATTTGGGCTTTCTTTTCTTTGCCACTGCAACGATTTCAACATAAAGTTGAGTGCCAGCGTTTTTCGAGGTCTCATCAATATGCCCTATGACGGATGATAAGTGGACGACCTCGGCTGTTGCCTCTGAAACACCGTATTTGCAATCAAAATCCCAGTAATCTGCATCCAAGGGCAGGGCGCGTCTGCGCTCTCTTTTAAGGTACTTTCTGACTTCGTGTTTGATGGAGTCGAGGACTCGTTCGGGCTTCTTACCCTCTATTTGGAGTTGGAATGTTCTTTTCATAAGGGCATCTTAAGCCCATAGTCACTTTAAAAACGAAATTTCAACTTTTTAAGTCTAATTTTCATTAATAATTGCACAAAAGGCTTGATACATGAGCTATTTCCTAGCTTCTCGAAAGCCGTAATGGCGGTCAATTTCTATGAATTAAATGCCAAAATAACTATTTAAACCGCTAAATGTTGCTTAATTGCGGTCGTAAAGTGTTGAAATTATCAAAATTCCACATCCAAATACTATCCAAATTCCTACATTTTAAGTATCATAGCCACCTGCTTTGTGACAGACAAAATTGGTTCTACTTTTTGCCTTTGCTTGATAATTATTAAAAGATGAACGTCATACCACCTTACTCAAGGTCTTCTAGTTTTGAAATGTCTGGTCAGGCTTATCTGTCCAAACGTTCCTTGACGCAGGGGCTTGATATCATCAATATGGAACCCAGCGCCCCTGGAGTAAGGACTTCGGTGATTAACTCTTACCTGTCCAACACCAACCACTCAAGTCTGGCAAATTCATCAAATGCATTGATAAACACTCTCGCAACAGATTCGAATTCAGTTCAAGGTAACTTGGGATCCAACAACGCCTATGGTGCTAGTGCAGCAAATGCTGTCGGATCCTCTTTGGCAATTAATTCTGGAGCTCTTGCACTGGAGCAAGATCAAAATCTTACTGTTCTATCTCCCAAGATTTACTCTGTAATTAAAAACTCAATTACTCAAGCCCTTAATGCTCAGATTGCTAATAGCAAATCTCAGCAATCTCTGACTTTATCTTCCTATCCTAGTAGCAATATCAACGCTTTGCTCAGTGATCAGGTCATTCCTGGTTCTTTGGTAAATGCAACAGGAGCACAGATTAATTCCTTCGTAAACACTTTGGTACACACTGTTCAATCTCAAACGGATCTGTCACTTGGACATTCTGGACAAATGACAGATCAAGGGATGCAGTTTTTGAGTACGTCGATGGGTGGCTCACCAAGCAGCAGTTCAAACAGTGCTTTAAACAGTACTTTAAACAGTGTTTATGGTACTTCCATCAACAATGGCACTAATGCCCCCTCCCAATCAGTCCCATCCGAGGGAGTGCTCTCAAACACAAATATCAAAAATTCATCATTGGGTGGTGCCCCTGCCAATGGTTTGAGTTCCTCTGACGTTCAAAATGGGAGTTCTAACGCACCCCTCTCTACCTTTGGTGCGTACGACAATAACTTTCCCCAAACCAAAACTGCAGAGGCTCAAGGCATGTCACAAAACCTGCAAAATTCTCAGGGCTGGGTTGTCGGGCGTATTTACTCTAGCGTTCAATCTATGATTGAAATGCTAACGGTCAATCAAGCTCAAAATGCTGAAATTGCCCAACAAGGGGGCATGAATAACTCAATTGCTGCCCTGGACTCTTTGATTCAAAGTGCAAACAGTTTGTTTACTGCAATGGGGCTTAGCTCCGCTGTGACTGCTTCTACCCTGCAAACTGCATTGCAAGAAATACAACGTAATTTAATGAACGCCCCAGCGCAAGGCCAGTGGGTGAGCGTCGTTGCTTGAAGTTGGCCCAAGAGATTTAAACATCTCTTAAGCTTAATCGTCTAAATTCTTTGGGTCCAGGTTTGGGCACATTTAGGACATGTCATTTCAAGCTCACTAAATATCTTTCCTCTGCATCGTTGCCCACACTTAGGACAGGAAATAATCACCTTACCATCATTTTTTTGGGGCAACTCAATATGTTCTCTACTTAAAAAATTAGGTGCTCTTAGATCGTATTGCAAAGTCTTGTTAAATGTGATTTGGTAGCCCGGTAATGGGAGCTCGACTTTTACTAAGTCCCCATTCACTATGAATATGTTGGATAGTTTATCTCCAATCCCAAACTCGGTTTGGTACCAAGACTTTGAATGGGAGGGTTTTAGAAGTGCTTTGATTTCGCTATCATGAGTAGTATTGTTGGCATTGTCAATTAGCATTTTTAAATCTTTAATCTGGTCTCGCACAATGAACTTGGATTGGCTGTAGAAGAGATAAAAAAAATATCCAAAAAACAAACAGGAATCTAAACTGTTACCAAAATGGTACCACTTAAGGCAAATCAACCTTAATTTATCAATGAACTCTGAGGTGTCTGCGTCTGTGCCAATTAAGTGATCATTGAGCATCGCAACCCAAGTAAGGTTTAAGGCCGTCTCAAAGCCGTTATCTCGTCTCAGGCCCCCGTAATTACCAAACATATTTCTTTGTTCTATGCTTCTATAAGAAACGCTCATTGTCCTAAATAGTTCCTGTATGGAGGAGCAGACATGGGGGAGTTTGGATTTAAAAATTTCAAGCTCCGCCTTTTTGGGGGATAGGATTTCAAAAGGGTAGGGCATAGGTTGGGTAATTCCAAATTTTTTTAAGATTTATTATTAGGATTATTAAGTTGGGTTAAGGTGCTCAATGAGTTGAATTTTGATACTTTCAAAGCTTACAACTTTAACTTTACCTTCTTTTTTATATGAGTAGCTATTCACATAGCCGTTTTTAACTTCAATTTTTAAAGAGAAAAATTTCTCAAATAGACTGATCAATTCAAATTCATCCATTTGATTTTTTTTGAGTTTTTGAATGATCTCATGATGTTCTGATTTTGACTCCTTGGGGTTAGATTTTGTCTGAGATCGGGCGTTACCATTGTTTGAACCTCCTTTTCCTGAGCTGTTCGAGGAGGCCGATTTTGGGGATGTCTGAGCGCCCTCACTTGAGGATTTGGGGTTCGCAGATGCATCTTTTGATTTTTTACTTGAGTTAGCTTTTTCAAGTTTCAGGTCGTAGGCTTTTCTCTTGGATTTGACCCCTAAAACAGCAAATGC
>CAIWAO010000078.1 GCA_903910745.1 uncultured Burkholderiales bacterium | reverse complement strand
AATTTCTTCTTTAGTCATACTGCCCTCATTATTTTTATTTTTATTCTCCTCCAACCCCCTTTTAACATCATTAAGTTATTAACATATCTAGGAATATCCCTTTCATGAACGCTTTAATTTCTGTCTCTGATAAAACTGGCATTGTCGATTTTGCTAAAGAGCTGGAGCAGTTAGGGATCAAACTCATCTCTACCGGGGGAACAGCTAAATTGCTCAGTGATGAGGGTCTATCAGTCAGGGAAGTAGCTGATTTGACTGGTTTTCCTGAAATGTTGGATGGACGCGTTAAGACCCTTCACCCCGGCGTTCACGCGGGACTCCTTGCAAGACGAGACGTTGCAGAGCATATGCAATCTCTGAACGAGCAAAATATTGGTCTAATCGACTTGTTAGTCGTTAACTTATATCCATTTGAGCAAACCGTCTCCAAACCCAACTGCTCCTTTGAAGACGCGATAGAGAATATCGATATCGGTGGACCTGCAATGGTAAGAAGTGCCGCAAAAAATTGGCAACATGTTGCAGTCCTTACAGATGCATCACAATACGCAGTCGTTTTAAAAGAGCTCAAAGATAACAAAAAAATCTCTGATCAAACTAGATTAGCATTGAGTGTGGCAGCGTTCAATAGAATCAGTAACTACGACGCAAGCATAAGCAACTATTTGTCCGCTCGCCAATCTAGCGGAGAATTGTCTCAATTTCCTGGTCAATTCAACGCTCACTTTACGAAACTCCAAGATCTCCGCTACGGCGAGAACCCACATCAAAGCGCGGCTTTTTACAAAGATATTACACCTGCAAAAGGATCCCTTGTCAGCGCTATTCAACTTCAGGGTAAAGAATTGTCTTACAACAATTTAGCCGATGCAGACGCGGCTTGGGAATGCGTTAAGAGCTTCTCAGATATTGCATGCGTCATAGTTAAACATGCAAACCCTTGCGGCGTAGCAACTGGAATAACAGTATTAGAGGCCTATACAAGAGCTTTCAGCACGGACCCAACATCAGCCTTCGGTGGAATCATCGCTTTTAACTGCGGCCTGGATGCACAAACAGCAACTGCTCTTAGTGAGAAATTTGTTGAAGTATTGATTGCCACAGATTTCACAACAGAGGCACTGGAGGTTTTAGCAAAAAAACCAAACGTTAGAGTTTTAAAAATAGAACTTGATGCTGCCCTTAAAGGTCGTGAATCCCCGTTGCAATCATTTGCACTTAGCACTGAGGGTCTTGATATCAAACGCATCGGGGGCGGTTTATTGGTTCAAACCGCAGACACTCATCAGTTGAGCCCCGCTAGCTTAAGCATAGTTACAAAGGTCAAACCCACTCCTGCTCAAATACAAGATATGCTCTTTGCGTGGAAGGTAGCTAAGTTTGTTAAAAGCAATGCCATCGTTTTCTGTAGCAACTCGATGACTCTGGGTGTTGGTGCTGGTCAAATGAGCCGATTAGACTCAGCCAGAATTGCCTCCATTAAAGCCGAACATGCTGGCCTATCTCTTCAGGGCTCTGTAGTTGCAAGTGATGCTTTTTTTCCCTTTAGGGACGGGCTTGATGTGGTTGTGCAAGCGGGTGCAACTTGCGTAATACAACCTGGAGGGTCAATGAGAGACCAGGAGGTCATCCAAGCCGCTGACGATCAGGGTATTGCCATGGCGCTCACTGGTGTTCGCCATTTCAGGCACTAACTGCTTTTCTTGATTTTACTCATTACCTCATGAGCAATGGAGATAGTTTGCTCAATATCACTTTTTGAATGCGCAGCACTTACGAATCCAGCCTCATAAAGGGCAGGTGCAATATAGACTCCTTTGTCTAGTAAGCCGTGAAACAGTTGATTGAACAACTGTCCATCACTTTTCATGACTTGTCCGTAATTGGTAGGCAACTCAGGAAGTAAGAAAAAGCCAAACATCCCGCCTTGGCAATCTGCAGAAAAATCAATATGTAAATCCTTAGCGACTTTGCTGAGTCCACTAACAAGCATTTCAGTGCTCTCAGAAAGTGAGCTCCAAAAACCAGGTCGTTGTATTTGCTTAAGGGTTGCTAAGCCACAAGCAGTTGCAACTGGATTTCCACTGAGCGTGCCGGCTTGATAAACAGGGCCAAGCGGTGCAAGTTGCTCCATGACAGCCTTAGATCCACCAAAAGCAGCTAG
Source organism: uncultured Burkholderiales bacterium (assembly GCA_903910745.1). Taxonomy (GTDB): domain Bacteria; phylum Pseudomonadota; class Gammaproteobacteria; order Burkholderiales; family Burkholderiaceae_C; genus Limnohabitans. The sequence goes on along the minus strand of CAIWAO010000078.1, from coordinate 38,092 downwards.
TGGCATACCGCCCCCAATCACTTTACCCATCACAGTAACGTCAGGCTTGAACCCTGGAATCTTGGATGCATAAATACTTTGCGCGCCCCCCAGTGCAACTCTAAAACCAGTCATGACCTCATCAAATACCAAAAGCGCACCGTACTGGGTACACAACTCACGACAGCGCTTCATGAACTCAACACTTGCTCTGACAAAGTTCATATTTCCAGCGATGGGCTCTATCATTACACAAGCCAACTCTTTGCCGTGCAAGGCAAAAGCCTCCTCAAGTTGAGTAATGTTGTTGTACTCAAGAACCAACGTATGCTGGACTACCTCAGGGGGCACCCCTGCGCTTGTTGGGTTACCGAAGGTTGCCAATCCAGATCCAGCTTTCACGAGCAAGGCATCTGCATGTCCGTGGTAGCAACCTTCAAATTTTATGATCTTACTGCGACCCGTGGCTCCTCTAGCCAAGCGAAGCGCACTCATGCCAGCTTCGGTGCCGGAGCTGACCAATCGCACCATCTCCATGGAGGGCATTAACTTTAAAATCTCCTCAACCAATTCAACTTCTCTTAGAGTTGGGGCACCAAATGAGAATCCGTCAAGCAACGCCTCTTGAACAGCCTTTACAACCACTGGATTTCCGTGTCCCAAGATCATGGGGCCCCAAGAGCCTATGTAATCGATGTATTTGTCGTTATTTTCGTCCCAAAAATAGGCGCCCTCTGCACGTTTAACAAAACGAGGAGTTCCACCAACAGCACGAAAAGCTCTAACAGGAGAATTTACTCCCCCAGGAATAACTGCCTTTGCGCGGTCAAAATAAACTTGATTGAGATCTGTCATGTTGTAAGCTAGAAATTAAAAAATCAAAATTGAGATAGAAAATAATTAAGATGGAGTCGTTATTTATCAATGGCGAGTGGTTATTTTATGCAACCCAAAATCCTCCATACTAGTGACTTCTCCCTGTGCGTCGTCCCCCTCCCCTGAATTCTCTTCTTCGTCTTGCCCTAACATACTCTGGGTCCAAAAGAGTCGATCAGGCAATACCAGACCCATCCCAGGTTGGTATCCACCAAGCAAACAACCGTCCAAATAGTGAAGCGCCTCTTTTGTGGCCACTTCTAAATCACAGCCTACTGATATTAAAGCAGATATTACAGCGCTCAAAGTGTCTCCTGTCCCTGTGAATACTGCATCTTGACGCTCGAACTTCTCAGTCAATAAGACGTTGTAGGGGGTGCACAGTACGTTCTCAAAGGTTTGTACATTTGGAGTAATTCCGGTCACAAGTGTGTAAGGAACTCCTAACTCACCGGCCACTTTTGCTAAGTCTCTTGGAGTTGGTCCCCTAGCATTGCTCCAATCGGGGAGTAACCATCTGGATAAGGTGCTGTAATTGCCAATGAGCAAAGTGGTCTGGGGTAATATTAGCTCCCTGAAAGCGTCCCAATAAGCTTCGATTTCATCGTCTTCCCACCAAGATAGGCTCGGCATATAAGCTATAACGGGTAAGTCAGCATAATCGGCTGTCACCTCAGCAATAACGCTCAAAGCCTCAGGACCACCGCAAAACCCGACTTTGAAGACCTGAACATTGACATCCTCTAAAACTGCGCGTGCTTGTTCACTGACCCCCTCTGAATCGATAGCAACATGACTCAAAATCTCAGCCGAATCTTTGATGTAACACCCAGTCACAATTGGGAGTGTATGGGCACCCACCGAATTACATGACAATATGTCTGCAGTAATACCCCCTGCCCCGCTTGGGTCATTGGCATTAAAAACCAAAACGCACGGGTAAGCAGAGTCACCCTCATCTTCTTGAGGCTCGTTTGGTGTGGGGTTGTTGTAGGTGCTCATAATTGGTAGATACAATGGGCGTTCATTTGAGCCCTAATTGGGAATTGTGCCGTATTTTTGGGAAGAAAATCTTGACTAAAACCTGGATGTGTTTAATTTGTGGATGGATTTATGATGAATCAGTGGGTGCGCCAGATCACGGCATTGCTCCTGGCACCCCTTGGGAGCAAGTTCCCATGAACTGGACTTGCCCCGAATGCGGTGCAAGAAAAGAGGACTTTGAGATGGTACAGTTTTAGGGTTAATCTTTTTTAATGAAGTTCAAATTGACATCTTTTTGTAACTTTAATTTCCTCAGATACTAGCCTGCCAATAATAAAGTCACATTATTGCCCCAATTTTCTTTTTCTAAAATAACCTTTTTAACTCTCTGATAACCCTTATTTCAAAGGATAAACAATGCGTATCGACTCCAAATCTCTAGAACAACTGTTCCTCAATGCCCGATCATCCAATGGATTTATTGATAAACCCGTTCCTGAGTCTTTGCTACGAGAAGTTTATGACTTGGCCAAGTTTGGTCCAACCTCCATGAATACTCAACCTGCAAGGTACATTATTCTGACCTCTGCAAGCGCAAAGGAGAGAATTATTCCCGCCATGAGTCCTGGTAACGTAGATAAAACTAAATCAGCTCCAGCCATCGTGATCGTTGCTTCTGACTCTCACTTTTACGAGCACTTACCTAAAACCTTTCCTAACAAACCTGATGCAAAGGAGCTATTTAGTGGAAACGCAGGTTTAGCCCAAGCAACAGCGACTAGGAATACAACACTTAGCGGAGCATACTTTATCATCGCAGCACGAGCACTCGGACTGGACTGCGGACCTATGAGCGGATTTGACGCAGCAAAGGTTAATGCAGAATTTTTTGCTGACGGCAAGTGCAAAGTCGACTTTATCCTAAATCTGGGCTACGCAGACACAACCAAAATCTTCCCACGCAACCCAAGACTAAGTTTTGAAGAGGCTTGCACAGTACTTTAATTGTTCTCGAACTGATAGGTCTTTTAATTAACACAACGATTTTTTTGCAATGAAAAATTTTCAATCCCTTGAAGAATTGAGAGCCTCATTGAATGAGGAAGTATCAGTTAGCGACTGGATCGTTGTGACTCAAGAAAGGATTGATCAATTCGCACATGCAACCGGGGATCATCAGTGGATCCATGTTGATCCCGTTAAGGCCGCAAATGGGCCTTTTAAAACCACAATTGCCCATGGATTTTTAACACTCTCCATGATCCCGCAAATGATCAGCTCTGCCCTGTCTTTTTCTGCAACCGGGATGGCAATCAATTACGGACTTAATAAAGTTAGATTTACAAAGACTGTCCCCGTGAATGCAAAAATTAGGGGCCGTTTTCAATTGCTAGATGTTGAACCCCTAACACAGCCTGAAAGTGCAAAAGAAATAGGTTTTCAAATGATCTGGAAAGTCACCATAGAACAAGATGGTGAGGTAAAGCCAGTTTGTATTGCCGAATCTATTACTCGTAGATACTATTGATGGGTGAATTCTTGAATTCGCCCATTGGCTAACAGCAAATTTTGGCGTCCTAGACCGGACTTTCAGGCAGCTTGGAGAATCCATTTTGCCTCCACGCCTCATAAATCAAAATTGCCACCGAATTAGACAGGTTCAAGCTGCGTTGCCCCTCTAACATGGGCAACAAAAGTCTTTGATCAACGGGCAAAGACTCCCTTATTGCAATGGGTAACCCCTGCGTTTCAGAGCCAAAGAAAAACCAATCCCCCATTTGAAACTGAACATCAAAAGCGCCCTTTTGACCCTTGGTTGTTAGTGCAAAGCATCTCTTTAAATTAGGTGCCGCCCCATCCAAGAAAAAATCCCAATTCCTGTATCTCTTTACATCTGCATACTCGTGATAATCTAGCCCCGCTCGCTTCATCAAAGGATCAGTCATGTGAAAGCCAAGGGGCTCAATCAAATGCAACTTGCTACCTGTATTTGCACATAACCTGATGACGTTGCCTGTGTTGGGGGGGATCTCAGGATTCACTAAAACAATATTAAACATTTTTCAACACATAGCCTTAAAGGGACAAGTCACTTACTCACATCTTACAATAGAGTTTATATTACCTTCGCTCATATTTTTATTAGAGCCATTTCTTCTAAATGACCGCTAAATCTCCGCCTACCTTAGACCCAGTTGCACTTGAAAGCTTTAAGACAACTCTAAACTCAAAGCAACCTATATGGCTACATGAAGAGGTATCCAACCGAATGTGCCAAAGGCTTGAGTGGTTTAAAGAGAAACCCGCCTCTTTGATAGATTGGGAGCCATTGAACGGCGGTCTCAAAGGTCATTTGAATCTTCAAAGGATCTACCCCAGTGCAAACTTCACTATCTTGGAGCATAACGAAGAGAGACTAAAAGACGCTAGAGCACAACTCAGTCGGTCTTGGCTAGCCGGGTTAATGGAGTTCGGGGGGATCAAAGGACTATTATCTGTTGTCAAAGATTTAAAAATATCAAGGCGGGGGAAACAAAATTTCATCATCAATCCACTAAACACTCATGCGAATGATGCCAACCCCCCCCCGCTAAAAGTTAATCTCATTTGGGCAAACATGTTATTGCATTTGGTGCCCAATCCCGTGGAGCTTATCAAAGAATGGCACAAATCACTAGAAGTAGGTGGATGGGTGATGTTTAGTTGCCTTGGACCAGATACCACCAAGGAGCTCAGAAGTTTGTATGAAAGGTTGGGTTGGCCTGAGCCTTCACACCACTTCACCGATATGCATGACTGGGGAGATATGCTGGTTGAAGCTGGCTTTTCAGACCCAGTCATGGATATGGAGCGAATCACACTCACCTACACATCGCCAGAAGCCCTGATTAAGGAGTTGAGAACTCTGGGTAAAAACTTTCACTCAAAAAGATTTGCTAACCTAAGAGGCAGGAAATGGTTGGAGTCTTTAAAGACAAATTTATTGACTCTAAATACCAACCGAGACTCAAGTTCTGGTCCAACCCTGCCTCTTACATTTGAAATTATTTACGGTCACGCATTTAAAGTCGCGCCCAAAGTAAAAGTAGCACCCACTTCATCATTTTCAACAGATGACTTCAAAGCCATGCTTAAACGCTAAATTATTTGGTTTTAGTTTAACTTTTTAGACCAATTCAAATCGATCACAAATCGACTTCTCTATGCCTTCAGCATCAAGCCCTAGAAGGGAGAGTATTTTTGCTGGATCCCCGTGTACCGTGAATTCATCAGCCACACCCAGACGCAGTACTGGAATATTTATATTTGCGTCTTGAAGGGCCTCTAAAACCGCACTTCCCGCGCCCCCCATTAATGCCCCCTCCTCTACAGTTACAACTGCAGTGTGTGAACGAGCGATCTCTAGCAGCAACTCAACATCAAGTGGTTTAGCCCACCGCATGTTTACAACAGTCGTATCTAATTTTTCACCCACTGCCAATGAAGGATATAAAAGCGTACCAAACGCTAGGATTGCAATCCTAGACTTTTCAGCTTTGTCTTTCGTGGTAAGTCTGCGCACCTCGCCTTTGCCAAATGGCAACAATTCATGAACTGAGCCAAGAGGTGTTCCTACTCCTGACCCCCTGGGGTACCTGACCGCTACGCAGTGATCCTGAGCAAAGGCGGTAGACAAGAGTTTGTAACACTCTGACTCATCTGCAGGACAAGCGACACTCACATTTGGGATACATCTTAAAAAGGGAATATCAAAAACTCCGGCATGAGTTGCCCCATCTGCCCCCACAATTCCCGCTCTATCTAATGCCAAAACCAAAGGCAACTTTTGCAAAGCAACATCATGAATAAGCTGATCATAGGCTCTTTGCAAAAATGTCGAATAAATAGCTACCACGGGTCTCATACCCTCACAAGCCAGCCCCGCTGCAAATGTAAGTGCATGTTGCTCTGCAATACCCACATCAAAATAACGCGAGGGAAACTTTTGCTCAAACTCCACCATACCCGAACCTTCTCGCATCGCAGGTGTAATTCCGACCAGGCGTTTATCACTATCAGCCATATCGCATAGCCATCTACCAAAGACCTGACTGAACGTTAGTTTGGGTGCCACTGAAGGGGCAACTATACCTATCGAGGGATCGAACTTTCCAGGGCCATGATATTTGACTGGATCGTTTTCAGCTAATTTATAGCCTTGCCCCTTACGCGTGACAACGTGTAAGAACTGAGGTCCCTTTAGATTCTTAATATTCTCTAAAGTAGGTATAAGTGAATCCAGGTCGTGACCATCAATAGGACCGATGTAGTTGAATCCGAATTTCTCAAAAAGGGTTGCGGGTACAACCAGCCCCTTGGCTTGTTCTTCAAAACGCTTAGCCAATTCAAACAGTGGTGGTGCGCCTTTTAAAATTTGTTTGCCCGCCTCTTTTGCACTTGCATAAAACCGGCCGCTCATCAGTTGAGCCAAATATCTATTCAAGGCACCCACAGGTGGGCTAATAGACATGTCGTTGTCGTTCAAAATAACCAGTATGTTGCACTCAGCAATGCCAGCGTTATTCAAGGCTTCAAATGCCATTCCAGCGCTCATCGCGCCGTCCCCAATTATGGCAACTGATGACCTTTGCAGCCCCTGTTCTTTAGCGCCAAGTGCCATCCCCAACGCGGCGGAGATACTTGTTGAAGAGTGTGCAGTTCCAAACGCGTCATATTCACTCTCGCTTCGCATTGGGAAACCACTAATCCCGCCTAATTGACGCAATGTCGCCATCTTGTCTTTTCTACCCGTTAGTATTTTGTGAGGATACGTCTGATGACCCACATCCCAGACCAAACGATCCTCTGGAGTGTTAAAAACGTAGTGCAATGCAATTGTTAACTCAACAGTACCAAGGTTTGAGCTGAGATGTCCACCCGTTTGGGAAACACTTTGAATCACAAACTCTCTCAACTCTTTAGCAAGAGGTTTTAATTGGTCTTTGGACAAGCGCCTAAGATCTGCGGGGGATTTAATCTGATCTAACATTAATAAATATTCTTGTGAATTCTTTTAGTATTTGCGGTTGACAACTTTTAGCGCAATCGCAGCTAGTGCATCACTTTGAGATAAATCACTAGACAACAGTGCTTGGTTGGCCTGAATGATTAACACATCAGCTTTGTGCTTTGCCGCGTCAAGCCCCATAAGAGAAACATAGGTTGGTTTACCACTTTGTGCGTCCTTGCCAGATGTTTTTCCCAGCACAGTTGAGTCGGCAGTAACGTCTAAAACATCATCAATTACTTGAAACGCAAGACCAAGTGAACTTCCAAAGATTTTTAGTTGTTCCAAATCTTCTTGTTTTACACCTGCACATATGGCTCCTGCAATAACACTTGCCTCTAGCAATGCACCCGTTTTAAGTTTGTGCATTTGGCTAAGTTGGTGCTCATCTAAGGATACCCCAACGCTGCTCAAATCGATAGCTTGGCCACCAGCCATTCCGTTGTGCCCCGCAGCACGCGCTATTAATGCACAAAGTTTAGCTTGCAAAGTCTCTGGTATTTGTGAATTGTCAGGTGTTAACACCTCAAAAGCCAAGGCTTGAAGTGTGTCCCCAGTCAGCAAAGCAACAGCCTCTCCAAACTTCACGTGAACGGTTGGTTTTCCCCTTCTCATTACGTCATTATCCATACAAGGCATATCATCATGCACGAGTGAATAAGCATGTATTAACTCTATGGCAGTAGCCACCCTAAGGGCAGCCTCACGCCGCCATTCAATCTCTTCTGATTTTCTGTCGTTGATGCCCGATTCAAAAGCCCCCATCACAAGCAAGGATCTCAGACGTTTACCACCGCCTAAAACTGCATATCTCATGGGCTCAGTTAAATTCGCAGGCGCTGAGCCTGGAATCCATTTATCCAAGCAAGCCTCAATTTCAGTTAGATAATGCTGACTCCAAGCGTCTAAATCAAAGGACTGGGTAACGTTCACAATGCATTTTTCCAAGGTTTTAAATCACCGTCCTCAAGCACTTTAATCTGATCTTCGACAGTGCTCAATTGTTCGCGGCAAAATTTAAGCAAAACTGCTCCTCTTTTGTAAGAAACCAATAACTTTTCTAGTGGTAACTGTCCCGATTCCATTTGAGAAACCAAGCCCTCTATTTCCGTCATAGCACTTTCATAATTGGAAGGAGGAGCAGAAAAATCCTCTTCAGCTGTTGGAGGTGACGCCTTTGGCATGCTATTTGAACCTAAGTGTTGGTAAAAAATACAATTGTAGGACGGCTTATGCACCAATATTGTAGTAGCCAGGGTAGAATCATGGTTTTCCGCCAGAAATAACTGGTTTTCCCTATAACTTCTATTACTTCCCTGTGGGGAGTCTTTAGGTCAGGTCAATCATGTCTGATTTAAGTCTTCAACTGCAGCAGGCGTTTAGTCAACTTCCTGTCTCTAGCTACTCCGATGAAGCGCTTTTTAAGCGTGAAATCGATACTTTGTTCAACAAAGGGCCTAATTACGTCGGTCACGCTCTGTCCGTGCCTGAAATAGGGGACTACAACGCCATCCAAAAAGAAAAGGAAGGCCGAGTCCTTATTCGAACCGAGAACGGTGTTGAACTGCTATCCAATGTTTGCCGTCACAGACAAGCCGTTATCCTAAAAGGCCGGGGCAATTTAAAACAAAATATTGGCTTATCAGGCCAACAAACCACGACCCAAAATGTTTTATCTGGTGGAGGTTCTACAGATCACATTGTTTGCCCCCTTCACCGCTGGACTTACTCCACAACGGGTGAACTCGTTGGGGCTCCACATTTTGCTCAAGACCCTTGTTTAAACTTAAATAGATATAAGCTTAAAGAGTGGAACGGTTTACTATTTGAGGATAACGGTCGAGACATTACAAAGGACCTCTCGACTTTGGCTCCTCGCTCAACGCTAGATTTCACAGGTTATGCTCTTGACCACGTAGAACTGCACACATGCAACTACAACTGGAAGACTTTTATTGAGGTCTACCTAGAAGATTATCATGTGGGTCCATTCCACCCGGGACTAGGTAATTTCGTAACCTGCGAGGACCTCAGGTGGGAGTTTGGGGATGAGTATTCTGTACAAACCGTTGGCATTGCCAACAGGCTTGGTAAAGCAGGATCACCCGTTTACCAGCAATGGCAAAAACAACTCATGAACTATAGGGACGGAAAAGTTCCAGAACACGGTGCAATTTGGCTAACCTATTATCCCAACATTATGGTTGAGTGGTATCCGCACGTGCTTACCGTTTCAACGCTTCACCCCATTAGTCCAACACAAACTCTCAACACTGTAGAGTTCTATTACCCAGAAGAAATCGTGGCCTTTGAGCGAGAGTTTGTTCAAGCTCAGCGCGCAGCATATATGGAAACTTGTGTTGAGGACGACGAAATCGCTGAGCGCATGGACGCCGGTCGTCTCGCCCTCTTAGAGAGGGGTGACAACGAAGTGGGTCCCTACCAAAGCCCCATGGAAGACGGAATGCAACACTTTCATGAGTGGTACCGTAAAAGAATGCAGGACACTTCAGAGTAATTTTCTAGATTCAACCAGGGCCCCGTCTGTGTATAAAACTATTATTTCGGTTGCTGAATTAAAAGCATTTCAATCAGACAAGGTCCTGTCTCAAAACCTCATTATCTTTGATTGCAGCTTTGATCTGGCAGACCCAACAAAGGGCATAACTCAGTACAAAGACAGTCACATCCCAGGTGCCTTGTACGCAAATCTAGATCAACATTTATCAGCTCACAACCTAGAGGACGCTATAAACGGTGGTCGACACCCGTTGCCCAAGCGAGAGATATTTGCTAAATGGCTCTCTAAGATGGGGGTCACCGCTGAATCGCAAGTGGTTGTATACGACAGACAAGGCAACAATTTTTGTGGGCGACTTTGGTGGATGCTTAAATGGTGCGGTCATGACAATGTAGCAGTACTTGATGGATGTTTGAACGCTTGGTTGAAATCTTCAAATCAATCGAGCAGTGGCGAGCCTACCTTTACCAATGCAAGTCAATTCGAACTCAAAAAATCGTTGGTTCCAATGTTAAGCATTGATGAGCTAAAGGCAAAACTCAGCTCAAACTTAGATAAGCCAGTTTCATTGATTGACGCGCGTGCAACACCTCGCTTTAATGGTGAAATTGAACCCCTTGATCCAATTGCTGGTCATATACCCGGCGCACTCAACAGGCCCTTTAATTCCAATTTGAACTCAGATGGTTTTTTCAAAACCAAAGAAGTACTCAAAAAAGAGTTTGAAGAATTACTGGGCAATAAAGATCCTCAATCTGCAGTGCACCAATGCGGTAGCGGCGTCAGTGCAGTACCCAATTTAATTGCAATGCATATTGCTGGATTTGGCTACACCTCTTTATACCCAGGCAGTTGGAGTGAGTGGTCAAGGGTGCCAGGTGCGCCGGCCGAGAGAAAAATAGCCAGCAATTAACAGCTCTGCAAAATTAGTTATTATTAATTACTTAGGCAAGAACTTAGATTTACGCATACACTGCACATTCGCAAACCACTGCTGTTCTCGATCAAGTTTTTGATTTAAGAGCGTTTATTAACAAACGCTCTTGTACACAGTAATGGTCATAGGGCCTTCTCCATGAATGAGAATGTAAGATTGGCCCCTTTTTTTCATTTGCAAAACTTAATAGGAATAAAAAATGTCGAGAGCAATTATTATTGAGAAAAACGGTGGCCCAGAAGAGCTCAAGATCGTCGATGTCAAAGTCGGTGAACCCGGTGTTGGTGAAATTAAAATCGCCCACAAAGCGATTGGCTTAAATTACATCGATGTGTATCAACGTGCTGGACTGTATTCACTTCCCATGCCGCTTCACATGGGGATGGAGGCATCTGGGATCATCACTGCGGTTGGTACTGGTGTGACTCACCTTAAGGTCGGTGACCGTGCAGCCTATGCAAGTAACCCCCCCGGTAGTTACTGCGAAGAACGAGTGATGCCCGCAAAGTGCGTAGTGAAATTACCCGATGCCATCTCTTTTGAGACGGGTGCAGCTATGATGCTCAAAGGGCTCACTGTTGAGTACTTGCTCAAGCGCACACTACCCCAAGGCGGGTTACACAAGGGTGACCACATTCTCTTTCACGCAGCAGCCGGTGGCGTAGGCTTAATCGCATGTCAGTGGGCTAAAGCTCTAGGTTACCAATTGATCGGAACTGCTGGAAGTGACGAGAAATGCGCGCTTGCAAAAACAAATGGAGCTGCCTTCACGATCAATTACTCAAAAGAGGATTTCCCCTCACGAGTTAAAGAGATTACGGGAGGACACGGAGTCAAGGTTGTCTATGACTCAGTTGGCAAAGACACTTTCGAGAAGTCACTAGACTGTTTAGCTCCACTTGGATTGCTGGCAAGTTTTGGTAATGCCTCAGGTCCTGTGCCTAGTTTTGCGCCGGGCATCTTGGCAGCTAAAGGCTCTTTGTACGTCACTCGTCAAACACTATTTACACACCTCGCAACTCGAGAGAGTACACAAGAAATGGCAGACGATTTATTTGAAGCCGTTATCAGCAAGAAAGTTCATATCTCAATCGATCAGACTTATCCGCTTGACCAAGTCAAACAAGCTCACATCGACCTCGAAGCTCGTAAAACAACTGGTTGTACTATTTTGACTCTGTAAAAATGATTAACAGCTGACGCAAATTGGGCCTAGATAAAAAAAGTCTAGGCCTTTTTCCATTTTAAGATTTAGATTTTTTAACTCTCAGCATCTCATCTATAAACAAGCAAATGGCACCAAGTGTTATGGCACTATCGGCCAAATTAAATGCGGGAAAATGGATTCCAGACCAGTAAAAGTCTAAGAAATCAATAACGTATCCATACATGATTCGGTCAAATACATTGCCAATCGCTCCCCCCAATATGAGAGTTAGTGCAAAGGCAAACAACTTTTGAGTTGCATTTGATTTGAGTAAAAAAATGATGAGAATAGCCGCAACCAAACCAATGCCAGTAAAGAGCCAACGCTGCCAACCATCGGCTGACGCCATGAAAGAAAACGCTGCGCCCGTGTTATGAGCTCTGACTAAATTGAACCATCCCTGAAAGACGGGTTGTGAATCCCCCAACTGAAAATTTCCAATGATCATAACTTTGGTAAATTGATCAGCCAAGAAAATAACTATTGCAGTTGCAATCCAAGTCGCAAATAAAGTTATATTGTTTTTGTTTGAAGGCATTGCCGATCCAGTTAACGACTTCAGATCAAGCGAAAAGTCGCTTATCTCCGTTGCCATATAAGTTACTAACACATCGCCCGCAAAGGGTTGCATAGCTGGCGTTAGCGCCCACATCAGAACTGTAATGCCAACAGCGTGCACATTTTTCACTCTCACTGACTAAAACTTTTATATGCTCTTGCTCACCCAATTCAATGTGAGCTTGTGAGGTAATGAATACATACTTAAGATCCTCCCCCAAACTGCTCAACAACTCAAAATCAGCTTTGTTCAAGCTTAGATTTAAATGCGCTTGTAATGAAGATCCAACAGAACCACTGCTTCTCAGGACTTCAATTTCCTTATTCGCTTGGTCACGAATTTCTTTCACTCGTTGCCATTTAGCCATGAGCTCTTGATTTGAGGGTGGCAGTTGGGAATAAGTTTGGGTGAAGATTGAGAGTTGTGCCGAACTAGATTCAGCCCCCCCCAGATCACCGCTTTGTTGCAGAACTCCCCAGGCCTCCTCAGCAGTAAAGGATAAAAAGGGCGCCATCCAGCGAAGCATCGCATGCGTAATTTGGTGAAGCACAGTTTGCGCACTTCTCCTCTCAAGTGACTTAGGCGCACTTGTGTAAAGTCTGTCCTTTAAGATATCAAGGTAGAAACCTCCTAAATCTTCAGAGCAAAATATTTGAATCTTGCTGACAACAGGATGAAACTCATACTGGCCGAAGTGTCCACCCTCAAACACTTTCTTCTGTGGGTCCCACTGCCCCACAATTTGCTCCTGAAGTTGTTGAGTCCTAGATAATGCATAACGGTCGATTTCAAGCAAATCATCAAAAGGGACTGCATCACTCGCGAAATCAAAATCACTGATGTTAGCCATCAAAAAACGAAGCGTATTTCGAATACGTCGGTAAGAATCGACGACACGGGCCAATATCTTTTCGTCAATGTTTAAGTCCCCTGAATAATCAGTTGCACCTACCCAAAGTCTAACAATCTCAGCCCCTAATTTACCGATCACCTCTTGCGGGGCAACCGTGTTACCCAAGCTCTTACTCATTTTGCGACCCTGTCCATCGGTAGCAAATCCATGAGTTAAAAGTCCTCGGTAAGGAGCTCGTCCGTACAGTGCACAGCCCAGCAATAGCGAGCTGTGAAACCATCCCCTGTGTTGATCGTGACCCTCAAGGTACAAATCTGTCTCGGGACCCACATCATGGTAAGGATTTCTGGGGTAAACGTTTTGATGCGAGCCTCTTAAAACGTGTTCAAAAGTGGATCCTGAATCAAACCAAACCTCCAAAATATCGGTGCTCTTTGCATACTCCTTAACATTGCCGCCATACAAGCCAACAATTTCCTCTAAAGTCGTACGACTCCAGGCCTCAACCCCTGCTTGCTCAATTTTGGAGGCTGCAAAATCTAAAATCTCAAGGGTTTTTGGGTGCAACGCGCCGCTGTCTACGTGAATCAGAAATGGAATTGGAACTCCCCAACTTCGTTGTCTAGAGATACACCAATCGGGCCGGTTGGCAATCATGTCACGAAGTCTTGATCTGCCGTTCTCGGGATAAAAATTTGTCTGCTCAATCGCTGCTAATGCAGTTTTACGAAGTGACTGTGTTGCTTTGTTGGTTGCAAAGATTCCTTGAGTTGACTCTGTTTCTTCATCCATGCGGATAAACCACTGCGCTGCGGCTCGGTAGATCACGGGAGTTTTATGTCTCCAACAATGAGGATAACTATGTGTAATGGTTTTGGTCGCCATTAATCTGTTTGCATTTCTAAGGGCCTCTAAGATGAGTGGCACAGCTTTCCAAATATGCTGTCCACCAAATAAAGCGAAATCACTCGCATAAGTCCCCCCCCCTTGCACAGGATTTAATATATCTTTGATTTGCATACCGTGAGAGACACAGGAATTAAAGTCATCCACACCGTAAGCCGGTGCTGAGTGAACGAGTCCAGTGCCCTCGGTAGCAGTTGCGTACTCAGCTAAATAAACGGGCGCACAACGCTCATAAGCTTTATCAACGTGGCTCAAGGGGTGGTGAAATTCGATCATACTCAAGTTTGCGCCCAAAGTGGTCGCAATCACCAAGCCTTCAAGACCCCATCTCTGTAGACAGGATTCAACTAAGTTCTCAGCAACAATATATAACCCCCTGTCTGTGTCCACTAAGGAGTAACTGATCTCAGGGTTCAAATTGATTGCTTGATTAGCTGGAATTGTCCACGCCGTTGTCGTCCAAATCACTGCGTAGGCATCTTTATTTAAAGACGTCAGTCCAAACGCTTTGGCGAGTTTTAGTGGCTGAGAACATAAAAAAGCGACGTCAAGCGTCTCACTCTTTTTCTCTGCATATTCAATCTCAAACTCCGCGAGTGAGGATGCGCAGTCAAAACACCAATAAACTGGCTTTAGCCCCCTATATACAAAACCTCGTTCTATTACTTTTTTGAACGCTCTGAGCTCTCCGGCCTCGTTGGCAAAGTCCATCGTTTTGTAGGGACGCTCCCAATCGCCAAGGACTCCTAAACGACGAAAATCTTCTCGCTGCTGATTGATCTGCTCTGCCGCGAACGCCCTGGACTCGGCTTGCATCTCATCTCGATCTAATTTTTTCTTACGAAGTTTCTCAATAGCGTTTTCTATAGGCAAACCGTGACAATCCCAGCCTGGAATGTACTGCGCATCAAAACCAGCCAACTGACGTGACTTGACAATCATATCTTTGAGCACTTTGTTTAAAGCGTGTCCGATATGAATTTGTCCATTGGCATAGGGGGGCCCATCATGCAATACAAAAAGCGGAGCGCCAACTCTTGCGAGTCGTAGTCTTTGGTATAGGCCCTCATCTGTCCAGTTTTTGACCCAGGCACCTTCCCTCTTTGGTAAGTCACCCCGCATTGGAAACGCTGTATCTGGCAAATTAAGTGATTTACGATAATCGGGACCACTGCTTGCAGTAGATTCTTTATTGGTAACTTGGGAGTCGGTCATAGAAATCGAAATGTTGAACTGTCTCTGGGTATATTTATCAAAGCTCAATAAACCAGAGTTTTAAAGTGTTTAAGTTAGAAATTTGATTTTAAACGAGTTGAGCGGTTATGGATCTAGAAGCTAGAAAATGAAAATCAATTTAATTTCATTATTGCTTTCTCATTTGAAACCACTGCCTTGCTTGATCACAATCACGCTGGATGCCAACCTTAAGAGAATCTAGCCCATCGTATTTGAGCTCATCATGTAGTTTATGCAAAAGATTAACTTTGATGACACGCCCATATCCACCGTCTTGCCCCAACTCCTTTGGCCAATCCAGAATATGTGTTTCTAGCAGCACTCGGCCCTGGTTAACATCATTTGAATCAATTGTGGGACGCACTCCTAAGTTGGCAACTCCTTCGAGTGGATTTTTCGTTAACCCCAAAACTTCAACAACAAATATTCCCTGAGCCGCTGGACTTGAGTGAGACTGAAAAGACCTGAGAAAGCGGACATTAAGCGTCCTACAACCGAGTTCACGTCCTAAGTGCCTTCCGTGGACCACGTGTCCTGAAATGCTGTAGGGCCTGCCAAGCAATTGTTCAACCTGTACAAAGTCTCCTCTTGCTAAGGCAGAGCGAACCTCGGAGCTTGAGACCCGAACCCCTCCAACCTCGTAACTATTCATCCTCGCGACTTCAAATCCGTGGTTATGCCCGGACTCTACTAAGAATGAGTAATCTCCAGCTCTTTTGGCGCCAAACTTGAAATCATCCCCAACTAAAAGGTACTTTGCACCCAACCCCGTTACCAAAACATCCTCAACAAAAGACGAAGGAGTCTTTGAAGACAGGGTTTCATTGAAGGGTATTACGACACACTGGTCAACTCCACAGGCCTCCAACTCCGCCAATTTATCTCTAAGCGTTGCGATTCTGGCAGGTGCCAAGTTAGGTTTGTCCAATATTCTGGCAAAGTAATCTCTCGGGTGTGGCTCAAAGGTCAGTACGCAGCTGGGTACGCCCCTATTTCTAGCCTCATTTCTGACTAAAGACAGCATGGCCTGGTGTCCACGGTGAACGCCGTCAAAATTTCCAATCGTCAAAGCACTGGCTTTGGCGATGCCTGGATGATTAAAACCTCTAAAAGTATGCATGACTGGGTAGTTATAGAAAACAAAATTTTTAAAGTGTCACAAAAACAGGGTATATTGTCTCAGGTTAGGTATTCAGAACTGCTTCATCGTTATTTATCAATAATCGGAGGTTTGTATTGAAAGTCTTAAAGTTGTCTGCCCAGGGGCTACCGCAATCATGGATCTCGCTAGAGCAAGCGGTGATTCATTATGCAGCTGAAGAGGTTCGCTGGGAAGCAGGTGCGCAAGTCGCTGTTTTTAGAGGCGGTTACAACGCAATCACTGGAAAGCAGTCCACTATAGCCGTTAACAGTATTATTGGCACAAAGGGGGTTCCAAATATCAACCCTTTCGAGCTTAAACCAGGTCTTACAAATAGCAAATTATTCGCGCGAGATCAAAATCTATGCGCCTACTGCGGTGAACAATTTCACGAAACAGAATTAACCCGTGAGCATATTATTCCCTTTGGTCAAAATGGAACGGATCACTGGATGAATGTGGTCACCGCCTGTAAATCATGCAATCACAGGAAAGGCAACCGTACCCCCGAGCAAGCACGAATGCCACTTTTATACACCCCCTACGTACCCAGTTTGTGGGAAGACTTTATTTTAAGAAATCGTCGAATTTTGAACGATCAAATGGAGTTTTTAACTGCGCATTTACCCAAGAACTCTCGCTTCTTGATCTAAAAATCAACTGATGGGGAAAGGATGGAATTAAGATAATAATTCTTCAATTACTTTTGGATAAATAAGGTGCTCCTGCGTCAAAACTCTGGACGCCAAGTCACTCTCAGTATCCCCCTTTAATACAGGTACCACCGCTTGGGCAAGGATTGGTCCGTGATCTAGTTCAGGAGTAACCCTGTGCACCGTAACCCCGGCAAATCTACAGCCCATTTCTAAGGCTCTTGCGTGAGTGTGAAGGCCCGTAAAAGCTGGTAAAAGAGAGGGATGAATGTTGATCAATCTACCCTCATAGTGGTTCACAAATTGAGGGGTTAATATTCTCATAAATCCGGCTAAGACAACCAACTCAGGTGCGTCTTGGTCAATTACCTTGGTCAGTTCAGTCTCGAAGGCTTCCCTGGGATTTGTTGCCTCTTTGTATTGAAGATGTTCAACGACAGATGTTTTTACGTTGAACTCCTCAGCAATGGATAAGCCCAACGCACTCTGCTTATTGCTTATCACACGTGAGACTTTCGCCCCAAACCGTTTCTCCCAGTCCCTATCTCTTGCAGTTTGAAGGATGGCCTTCATATTTGAGCCACCACCAGAGATAAGAATCACTATATTTTTCATATATTATTTTTTCTTGCAACTTCAAATAGGCATACAGCTGACAAAAGCTCATAAGTTAGGTGACTGCAACTAAAAGGAGAGGTGCATTCTTTCTACTAAAAGCTTACAATATGAGCACGTGTGAGGGGTTAATCAATTAAACCTCAAGATCTGATCAATTCAATTGCTCCGTTCTATCTCGCAACAGGCCTACTAGCGCCCCTTTAAAGTACCCGTAACAAATCAGTGCATTCGTACTGAACTTATGGGGGCAAGTTCTTCAACTCCTCTAATTCCAATTTTAGCGTGCGTCCGGTACTGCAACTTATTTGCAGTAACTTGACCCAACTAAATAAGACTAATTGTTTTAACTGTCGATAATTTATGCATCCCAAAGCCCTATTAAGTGCAAGCGCAGATCTGGTTCGTGAGATTCTTCGCTTTGAACACCCTGCAGACTCCGTACTTTCAAAATATTTCAAAGATCACAGAAAGGAACATTCCTTTGGTCACCGTGAACGGGCGGTGCTAGCAGATACAGCCTATAACGTTTTAAGGTTTAAGCAGTTATTTGAATACTTTGCACCGTGGGGTAGCGGCTCAAAGGAGAGAAGGCTTGCAATTCTTGGATTCGCACAACATTTAAAAGACCTTGCCAAACACGCTCAAAACTATTCCAAGCCTGAGGCTTCTAAATCTGAGAGTTCTGCAGAGAGCAACAAACTACAATCCCCAAGAGGCAAAAGAGAGCTCAAAGCTCCAAATCACAAAGGTCGACAAAAAGATTTTGATGACTCAACACTTGGTTTTTTGTACTCTGCATTAACAGATGAAGAAATTAAGTGGCTTGAGCAATGCGAAGCCGTAAAAACCGATGACCTCTTGGAGCGCCATCGTCACAACCTTCCAGAATGGCTGGCTCAATCCCTGAAAGAGCAGCTTGGTGAGAGCTTTTGGCAAGTCGTTGAAAAACTCAATACAACTGCCCCTCTGGATCTTAGAGTTAATGCCTACATTTGCAAACGAGAGGACGTTTTAAAAAGCCTATCTAACCTTGGATTTAAGGCCGCCCCAACTCCATTCTCACCCTGGGGAGTTCGTTTAAACGATAAACCAGCTTTAACAAAGCTTGATCTCTTTACAAGCGGCTCAATTGAGGTTCAAGATGAAGGCTCTCAACTCTTGGCTCTTTTACTTGATGCCAAACGTGGTGAGATGGTCGCTGACTTTTGTGCTGGCGCCGGAGGTAAAACACTAGCAATTGGTGCTGCCATGAGAAGCACGGGAAGACTTTATGCGTTTGATACCTCTGCTCACCGACTTGACGCGTTGAAGCCAAGACTTGCCAGAAGTGGACTCTCTAATGTTCACCCTGTTGCAATTGCACATGAAAGAGACGAAAGAATCAAAAGGCTGAGGGGCAAAATGGACAGAGTCTTAGTTGACGCACCCTGCTCTGGTTTGGGCACTTTGAGAAGAAATCCGGATCTAAAGTGGCGTCAAAACCCCAAAAGCATCGAAGAGCTTTGTGTTATTCAGATGAATATCCTGCGCGCAGCTGCCAGATTGTTAAAACCTGGAGGTCGCTTGGTTTATGCAACTTGTAGCCTATTGAGAGAAGAAAATGAATCCATAGCTGAAGCATTCACCAAAGAATTCAAAGAATTTATCCCCCTAAAGGCCTCGGAAGTACTAAATGAGCTAAAAATAACTCATTTTGAATCGCTTTGTACACCCGGGGGTGATTACCTCAGGATGTGGCCACATATTCACGAAACTGACGGATTCTTTGCTAGTATTTGGCAAGCGAAGTAGAATAACGGGATTGCTTGGTACAGGCGGTTTTTTGTGTTGTTTTAATGTGAGGGTAATTTACCTTGAATATTTTTAATACAGTTTTAGTTTGGTTGGCACACGGATTAATGGACTTGAGTGCTTGGCAGACTGTAGTTTTGACCCTTGTGTTAACGCACATTACGATCGCATCTGTCACTATTTACTTACACCGCCACCAAGCTCATAGATCCTTGGACTTGCATCCTGCGATTGCACATTTCTTTAGGCTATGGCTTTGGATGACAACAGGCATGCAGACAAAAGAGTGGGCTGCGATTCACAGAAAACACCATGCGAAATGTGAAACAGTTGATGATCCACATAGCCCTCAAATTAAAGGCATCAAGACTGTCTTTTGGAGTGGTGCGGAGCTTTACCGTCTAGAGTCTCTAAACGCTGAGACAATGCAAAAATACGGTCATGGCACTCCTGACGATTGGCTAGAGAATAATGTTTACTCTCGCTTTCCTTGGCAAGGCGTCGCATTGATGCTCATTATCAATTTGACTTTGTTTGGGGCTGTTGGTTTGAGCGTTTGGGCAGTCCAGATGCTTTGGATTCCTGTCACAGCAGCTGGAATCATCAACGGAATTGGTCACTACTGGGGTTACCGTAATTTTGAAGCCGTCGATGCTAGTACCAATATCTCTCCCTGGGGAATATTGATCGGGGGAGAAGAGCTTCACAACAACCATCACACCTACCCAACGTCAGCGAAGTTATCAGTTAAGAAATATGAATTTGATATCGGCTGGTTCTACATCCGAGTTTTAGAAACTTTAAAACTAGCTACTGTAAAGAAAACCCCTCCTAAATTGGCCTTCGGAGAAGTTCGCGCTGTACCTGATGAACAAACTCTTGAAGCTCTCATCATGAACAGATATGAGGTGATGGCCGGATTTGCCAAGCAAGTGCGGCGCGCTCTTGAATCAGAGGTTAAAAATCTTAACCTATCTGCTACTCCAAGCGTTATAAAAACAGCCAAGCGTTGGATGCACAGAGATATCGAGAAGGTTCCTACTTCGGCACTTGATCAACTCAAACAAGCTCGAGCGCTTTTACCTGCGGTTGATAAGATGGTCTGCATGCGTGAAGAACTTAGGCAAATTTGGCTGAACACAAATCGTTCCAGAGAACAATTGGCAAGCGATTTACAAGTTTGGTGCCGCAATGCGGAGTCCAGTGGAATTCAAGCCCTGAAAGAATTTTCTTTCACCATCAGAGCAGTTCGAATTTAATCTGAACCTCATCAATCATTAACATTAACTCAAAAAGTAACTTTAACTATCTCAATGTGAGTTAAAAAAAGAACTTGAGATCCCCAACAAAAAGGCTCACCTAGGTGAGCCTTTTGCTTGCCATGAAGACTTAATCGCTTAATTACTTAAGCTTTGTTTCTTTGTATTCAACGTGCTTGCGAGCTTTTGGATCAAATTTCATGATCAACATTTTCTCGGGCATTGTTTTCTTGTTTTTGCTAGTGGTATAGAAATGTCCTGTACCAGCAGTTGATTCAAGCTTGATTTTTTCGCGTCCGCCTTTAGAAGCCATTTTGAATTCCTATTTATGTAAATGGTTAATTAAGCTTGACCGCGTGCACGCAAATCAGCTAAAACAGATTCAATTCCATTCTTGTCTATCAAACGCAATGCTGCACTTGATACACGCAAACGAACCCAGCGATTTTCACTCTCAACCCAAAAACGGCGATATTGCAAGTTAGGCATAAATCGACGCTTGGTTTTGTTGTTGGCATGGGAAACATTGTTTCCGACCATTGGGCCTTTACCCGTTACTTCACATACACGTGCCATAGTGGACACTCCAATCAATATTCACGGCTTTTGTGTGTTTTTCAACACACTCAAGCCTCACCTCGCCAAATTGGGGGGCGGTATCCCCGGATTGGACTGAGAAAATCATAAAAAATTCCCAAATCAGCGAATCCAAACTCGATTTTTAGTCGATTCTTAAGTCTTATCACTAAAAATAGGTGTTTTTGCCTACTTCCAGGTAAGCCCTAAATTATAACCCAGTTTGGGTAATCTGCTTACCTGCTATTCGTGCTGCTCCAGAAAACGCTGAGCATCTAAAGCGGCCATACATCCAGTACCCGCACTCGTAATAGCTTGTCGGTAGATGTTATCTTGCACATCTCCAGCAGCGAAAACACCTTCGACACTGGTCATGGTTGCAAAACCTTGTAATCCGCTTCTGGTCAATATGTAACCATCTTTCATATCGACCTGACCTTTGAATATATCGGTATTTGGGTGATGTCCAATCGCAATGAAACAACCCTGCAACTTTAAATCAAGGGCTGCTTGTGTTTGAGTGTTTTTAAGTCGGACACCTGTTACGCCAGATGCATCTCCTAAAACCTCATCTAAAACACTGTTGTAATGAAGAACAATCTTACCAGCGCTCACTTTGTCCATCAACTTGTCAATCATGATCGCCTCAGCCTTGAATTTATCCCTTCTGTGGATAAGATGCACTTGACTGGCGATATTGGAGAGGTAAAGTGCCTCCTCAACTGCTGTATTCCCCCCTCCAACAACACATACCTCCTGCTGTTTATAGAAAAAACCATCGCATGTTGCGCATCCCGATACTCCCCGCCCCATGAAAGCTTGCTCGGAGGGAAGTCCTAAATACTTAGCTGAGGCACCGGTGGCAATAATTAGACTATCACAGGTGTAGATGCCGCTGTCGCCAGTCAAGGTAAACGGCCTGCTTTTTAAATCAACTGTATGAATATGATCAAACACAATGTTTGTGTTGAAGCGCTCCGCGTGCTTTAAAAAACGCTGCATTAGATCTGGGCCCTGCACGCCGTCCACGTCTGCTGGCCAATTATCTACTTCGGTTGTTGTCATAAGTTGCCCGCCCTGGGCTATGCCCGTAACTAAAGTGGGCTGTAGATTAGCCCTTGCAGCGTAAACCGCAGCTGTGTAGCCGGCAGGGCCCGAGCCTAAAATTAAAACTTTGCTGTGTTGGGTAGTTGAGGACATATAAAAATAATTAATAAAACCGTACAAAAGTGAGAAAATAGCAGATCAAAGCTAAACTGCATTTGTGCCAAACTACTCGTATTGTAAGAAATCGTAAGGCAGTATTTGTAAATTAGTTTTTATAACCATACTCCAAGAAATCTTAACCATTTTTTCAAGAATATTGCACCACTAGAGCGTACTCTATTTTTATGACCTATTCGCTAAATACCATGACCTCTGAGCGAGTTGCTCAACCCGCCCCGACTGGCTTTAGACGGTTTACCCAAGAAATAGCGCTCACACTTGGTTTTGTTTTTTTGACATTTTGGCTGCTTGCGTTAATCACACATTCCCCTCAAGATCCTGCTTGGACCACCTCAGGCAACATTGCTCCCCTAAAAAACTGGGGAGGCAGGTTGGGAGCTTGGCTTGGAGATATTAGCTTTTTCCTAGCGGGATACTCTATTTTATGGATGTACGCCGCTGCTTTAATGCATTGGCTTAATGCTTTAGCAACTAGACTTAGAACAGAGAGCCAAGAACTTGAGCACAGCCATGATGGCTGGATAAATACCAGTTGGGCCTTTTGGAGCGGAAATCTATTGCTGCTTTTATCAAGTACAGGACTTGAGTGGACCCGGCTTTACAGGTTTGAGAATTACCTTCCCGGGCATCATGCAGGCGGGGTGATAGGCTATTTAGTGGGTCAATTTGGAATGCAGTGGTTTGGATTCAATGGTTCGTGCCTTATCTTTATTGCATTTATGATGGTCTCACTATCATGGGTTTTTAGGTTCTCTTGGATTCACATGGCAGAGAGTATTGGTGCTCATGTAGATCACTACCTTGAAGTTAGACGTGAAAAAAGGGCACGAGACGAAGACATAGCGATGGGCTTAGCTGCTGCGAAAGAGCGAGACGAAATCATTCACGGAGTAAAAGTAGATCCTGAAAATGAATACACTCCACCCCAAATTATTGTTCGCTTACCCAAAGAAGTTGAGTCAACCCCAGCACCAAAGAGCGAGCGCATTGCACGAGAGAGACAAAAACCATTATTCAGTGACCTACCCGATTCCAGACTACCTCAGGTTGACCTACTTGACTCCAATAAATCCAAAATTGATACCGTCTCTACAGAGACACTTGAAGTTACTAGTCGCTTGATTGAGAAAAAACTCAAAGACTTCGGAGTCGAGGTGCACGTCGTCGAGGCCTCTCCCGGTCCAGTCATTACACGCTATGAAATCGAACCCGCAACAGGGGTTAAAGGCTCTCAAATTGTTAACCTAGCCAAAGATTTGGCCCGCTCTTTGAGCCTTGTGTCCATCCGAGTCGTCGAAACTATTCCTGGTAAAAACTTTATGGCACTCGAGTTGCCAAATGCTAGGCGTCAAACTATACAGTTGAGTGAGATTTTAGGCTCACAGATATATAACGAAGGTAAGTCTTTGTTGACCATGGGACTTGGAAAAGACATCATTGGCAACCCAATCGTTGCGGATCTTGCAAAAATGCCACACGTTTTAGTTGCAGGAACAACGGGTTCAGGTAAATCAGTCGGTATCAACGCCATGATTTTGAGTCTCTTATACAAAGCTGAGGCAAGGGACGTCAAACTCCTGATGATCGATCCTAAGATGCTTGAAATGTCGGTTTACGAAGGTATTCCTCACCTACTCGCTCCAGTTGTAACGGATATGCGTCAAGCCGCGAATGGACTCAACTGGTGTGTCTTTGAGATGGAACGCCGCTACAAGTTAATGAGTAAATTAGGAGTAAGAAATTTAGCTGGCTATAACCAAAAAATCGATCAAGCAAAAGAGCGCTCAGAGTTAATACCCAATCCCTTTAGCTTAACTCCTGATGAGCCAGAGCCTCTTGACCGACTGCCCTTTATCGTTGTGGTCATCGATGAGCTTGCCGACTTAATGATGGTTGTGGGCAAAAAAATTGAAGAGCTCATTGCAAGGTTGGCTCAAAAAGCGCGTGCCGCTGGTATTCACTTAATCTTAGCTACCCAGCGCCCAAGTGTGGACGTAATAACGGGCTTGATTAAAGCAAATATCCCGACCCGCATTGCCTTTCAAGTCTCCAGCAAAATTGACAGCAGAACCATTTTGGATCAAATGGGGGCGGAGTCTCTCTTAGGTATGGGTGATATGCTTTACCTTCCAAGCGGGAGTGGAATGCCTATTAGGGTACACGGGGCATTCGTAAGCGATGAAGAGGTTCACAGGGTGGTGAACTATCTTAAATCACAAGGACCACCTAATTACATTGAAGGCGTTTTAGAGGGCGGTACCGTAGATGGAGAGCCAGATGGACCCGATTTGTTTGGGAACTCAGGAGGTGAGAAAGACCCCTTGTACGACCAAGCAGTTGAGATCGTTTTAAAGAACAGAAAAGCTAGTATCTCTCTTGTGCAACGTCATTTAAAAATCGGCTACAACAGGGCCGCCAGATTGGTTGAGGACATGGAACATTCTGGACTTGTATCCTCTATGGGGACCAATGGACAACGCGAGATTTTGGTGCCTACAAGAGACGAATAATTTCAATCCACTTGAAAAATATTAGGATTAGATGAAACTTTTTAAATATCGTCCATATTTTCTTATAGGTCTTTTCTCGTTTGGAATATATTTCCAAACCGTGAGTGCAAGTAGCTTAGATACGCTTGCTCAGTTTATGAGGACAACCAAAAGCGCTAAATCTCATTTCACTCAAGTAGTAACTTCGCCAAGCAAAGAGGGCCGCAAATCAAGAGTTAAAAATTCCGAAGGTACCTTTAGTTTTCTTCGTCCTAATCGCTTCAAATTTGATTACGAAAAACCTTTTGCTCAAACTATAGTGGCTGATGGACAAACACTATGGATATACGATTTAGATATTTCACAAGTAACGGCTCGCGCTCAAGACAAAGCCCTTGGCTCTTCACCAGCAAGCTTGATTGCATCGGCCCCAGATTTAACTGCTTTAGAGAAAGACTTTACTCTATCGGTCGAACCCGATGCGGATAACTTGCAGTGGATTCTTGCTACACCAAAAGTAAAAGAGTCCCAGCTTCATTA
The DNA here is from genome assembly GCA_903910745.1 of uncultured Burkholderiales bacterium. Lineage (GTDB taxonomy): Bacteria > Pseudomonadota > Gammaproteobacteria > Burkholderiales > Burkholderiaceae_C > Limnohabitans. Next base: position 12,693 of record CAIWAO010000078.1, on the reverse strand, counting down.
CGTCAAAATAGGTTTAAGTTTAAATGCAGATAAAGTGACTTTAGTGAAGTTGGAAATATTAGATGCATTTGGTCAAAAATCAGTAATGACTTTTGATTCATTTGAGAGCAACCCAAGTGGACTTCAGGCGGACTCATTTAAATTCTCACCGCCCACTGGCGTAGAAATTATCAAACCCTGAGATTTCATCTCGCAAACTGCAATTATTCACTTAAAACTAAATACACATTTATTGTGAATCCCCTCCAACAACCGCTTGCAGAACGTTTGAGACCAAAATCTTTGGGTGAGGTCATCGGTCAATCCCATTTGCTCGCAACTGGACGCCCACTCAGAGTTGCATTTGATTCTCATACGCCTCATAGTTGTATTCTTTGGGGACCACCAGGCGTTGGTAAAACTACCATTGCGCGTTTGATGGCAGAGGCCTTTAAAGCCAACTTCATCAGTATCAGCGCAGTCCTAGGAGGCGTGAAAGAGATCAGAGAAGCAGTCGAGCTCGCACAAGAATACGCAACAAAGAATGAGCATTCCAGGACTTTGGTTTTTGTTGACGAGGTTCACAGATTTAATAAAAGTCAGCAAGACGCATTTTTGCCACATGTTGAATCTGGATTGTTCACATTTATTGGAGCGACAACTGAGAATCCATCATTTGAGGTCAACTCCGCATTACTCTCAAGAGCAACAGTCTATGTACTTGAGCCACTGAGTGATAAAGATTTACAACTCATCATAGAAAAGGGTCTTCGAGTTGTTGGGGACTTGGAGATGGATGATGATGCAATTCAACTTCTGAAGGACAGCTCGGACGGTGACGCAAGACGATTATTAAACTCCCTTGAAACTGCCTCCTTGATGGCCAAGCACCAAGGACTTAAAAGCATCCCCAGCGACTGGCTTTCAAAAGTACTTGGGCAAAGATTAAGACGTTTTGATAAAGGAGGAGAACATTTTTACGACACAATCAGTGCGCTTCACAAATCAGTTAGAGGTTCAGATCCTGATGCAGCCCTTTATTGGCTGGTAAGAATGCTTGAGGCTGGAGTCGAGCCAAAGTATTTAAGCAGACGTCTTATACGAATGGCGATAGAGGATATCGGCCTTGCAGATCCAAGGGCCTTACACATTGCGAATGATTGTGCTGAGGTTTATGAACGCCTGGGATCTCCCGAGGGAGAACTAGCGCTTGCTGAATGTGTGGTTTACTTAAGTGTTGCTCCAAAATCAAACGCGGTGTACAGCGCATTTAATCAAACCAAAGCACTCATTAAATCTCAGGGCACACTAGAGGTTCCCCTACACTTGAGGAATGCACCAACAAAGCTCATGAAAGATTTATCTTACGGTGAAAAATACCGTTATGCTCATAACGAGGAAAATGGCTTTGCTGCTGGTGAGAGCTATTGGCCAAAGGGAATGCAGGCAACAGATTTTTATAAACCGGTCGAGCGTGGATTGGAAATCAAAATTGCTGAGAAAATGCGTTGGCTACGAGAGCAAAACGAGAAAGCAAAAGTCTCATCGCCTCAAAAAAATTAATAAATCAAATATAACTTCCTCCCTCCTCTAGCTCAGTTCATGACAAATAGCATTAAGATCTGTATATGGATACTCTAATACAACAAATCATCAACGGCCTGGTCTTGGGTAGTATGTACGCGCTCGTCGCCTTGGGTTACACCATGGTTTACGGTATCATTAATTTGATCAACTTTGCCCATGGTGAAGTCCTAATGATCGGAGCTATGACGAGTTGGAGTGTGATGGGGTTAATGCAAGACGCTTACCCCGCCGCCCCTGGAGGGGTTGTGCTTCTTGGGGCTGTACTATGCGCTTGTGTTGTCTGTGCATGCCTAAACTATGGCATAGAGAAAATTGCCTATAAACCTCTTCGAGGAGCCCCAAAACTGGCTCCACTTATCACAGCAATTGGAATCTCTATTTTGCTTCAAAGTTTGGCCATGATCATTTGGAAACCCAACTACAAGCCTTACCCCACTTTAATGCCCAGCGCACCAGTTGATATAGGCAACGCCGTCATCTCTCCAACTCAAATCATGATCCTAGGGGTCACCGCGGTATCCTTGTCATGTCTTATGTATTTGGTGCACAAAACAAGTCTTGGTAGAGCTATGAGGGCGACCGCAGAGAATCCCCGAGTTGCCTCCCTCATGGGCGTAAAACCAGATATGGTGATCTCTGCTACATTCATTATCGGTGCAGTGCTCGCAGCTATTGCAGGCGTCATGTGGGCCTCCAACTACGGAACCATTCATCACAGTATGGGATTTCTCCCCGGTCTTAAAGCCTTTACTGCCGCAGTGTTTGGGGGAATCGGTAATTTAGAGGGCGCTGTTGTAGGTGGAATACTTTTAGGGCTCATAGAATCCATCGGAGCAGGCTACATTGGTGAGCTAACCCACGGTGTATTAGGTAGTCAGTACTCGGATATTTTTGCTTTCATGGTGCTTATTGGAGTTCTAACTCTTAGACCCTCTGGCTTAATGGGTGAGCGCATTGCTGAGCGAGCTTAAGATGCAAACAAACCAAAAAGAATCATTTCAAGAAAGATTTCAAAACTCTAGAGTGATGCAAATTGCCTTTGCTCTCTCCCTTTTAATATTACCTTTTGTCCTGCAATACTTTGGCAATGCTTGGGTCAGAATCGCAGATTTTGCATTGCTGTATGTTCTTTTAGCTCTTGGTCTTAACATCGTGGTAGGCTACGCAGGATTGCTGGACTTGGGCTACATTGCATTTTTCGCAGTAGGCGCCTACACGTACGCACTTTTATCCTCCCCACAACTAACCAACGCCTTTCCAAGCATTGCCGCACTCTTTCCAGACGGTCTTCATACGCCCTTATACATCGTAATTCCGCTCAGTGCCCTATTGGCTGGTTTGTTTGGAATTTTGCTTGGAGCGCCCACACTAAAGCTTAGGGGAGATTATTTGGCTATTGTGACCTTAGGTTTTGGAGAAATCATTCGTGTGTTTCTTAACAACCTAGACAGACCCATCAACATCACCAATGGACCCAAGGGGATTGGGGATATCGATTCTTTTACGGTTTTTGGCACACCTTTATCTCGAAAACTAGATTTAGGCTTTACAGAAATTCCCTCAGTTACTCTTTATTATTATTTATTTATATCATTGGTCGCGATAAGCATATTAATTTGCTCACGACTTGAGCACTCTCGGATTGGGCGTGCATGGATGGCCATCAGAGAGGATGAGATTGCTGCAAAAGCTATGGGAATCGACACCCGTAATTTAAAGCTTACAGCATTTGGAATTGGCGCCACTTTTGGAGGCGTATCAGGTGCAATGTTTGCATCTTTCCAAGCCTTTGTGTCTCCCGAGTCTTTCAGTCTAATGGAGTCGGTCATGATTGTGGCGATGGTAGTATTAGGAGGGATTGGTTATTTACCAGGGGTTGTTTTGGGGGCCTTGTTGCTTGCAGCTTTGCCTGAGGTGCTGCGCTACGTCGCAGGACCACTACAAGAAATGTCTGGCGGGCGTATGGATTCAGCCATCCTTAGACAACTTCTTATCGCTCTCGCAATGGTCAGTGTCATGCTCCTTAGACCAAGTGGACTTTGGCCTAAGCCTTCGCACAAACATAAAAGTCCAAAAGCTAATCTACCAACAAATAGGAGCGCTGAAAATGCATGACTCCGTAGTTCCAGATTCAGCGCTCGCTCTAAGTGTTAGAGGAGTAAGCAAAAGCTTTGGCGGCCTCCAAGCCCTAAAAGATATTGATTTAGATATTATGCGGGGCTCTATTCACGGCCTGATTGGTCCCAACGGGGCCGGTAAAACAACGTTTTTCAATATCATCACTGGACTCTACACCGCAGACAAAGGAGATTTCAAACTATTAGGTAATAGCTACAGTCCCTCTTTGGTTCACGAAGTAGCTAAAGCCGGTATTGCCAGAACATTTCAAAATATTCGTCTATTTAACGAAATGAGTGTTTTAGAAAATGTGATGGTTGGACGTCACGTGCGAACGCAAAGCGGTGTCTTGCGTGCTATTTTCAAGACTCCTCAATTTATCCGTGAAGAACATGACACAAAAATGCGTGCACATGCGTTGCTTGATTACGTGGGTATACAGAGGTTTGCTCAGCATAAGGCAAAAACACTTAGCTACGGAGATCAAAGACGTCTAGAGATTGCGCGTGCTCTTGCAACAGATCCGCTCTTACTCGCTCTTGATGAACCCGCAGCCGGCATGAACAATACCGAAAAAAAAGAACTCAAACTTTTAATAGAACAAATTAGAAGAGACAACAAAACAGTCCTACTCATTGAGCATGATGTGCAATTGGTCATGGGACTATGTGATCAATTGACCGTGCTCGATTACGGTACAAAAATAGCTGAGGGTTCACCGCAAGAGGTACAGAAAAACCCCCTCGTAATAGAAGCTTACCTCGGAACAAACAGTGCTGCTCACGGCCAAAGAAGTCACTTAACGAGCGTGAGCCAGTGAGGATAGTCCTCCAACAACACACACAATCAAAAAATAATTTTTTCAAAAAAGATGTCCAATCCCATTTTGAGAGTTCAAGATTTACAGGTTCATTACGGCGGCATTGCTGCAGTAAAAGGTATTTCCTTTGAGGTCAGTGAAGGGCAACTCGTAGCGCTGATTGGCTCTAACGGGGCAGGTAAAACAACCACCCTTAACGCAATAGCGGGAACTCTAAACCGACCCGAGGGTTCAATTGAATTCAAAGGTTCGCCCATTTTGGGCAAAGGCGCATGGGATATCGTGAGCTCTGGTTTAGCAATGGTTCCAGAGGGCAGAGGCGTATTTACTCGCATGAGTATCTTCGAGAACCTTCAAATGGGGGCCTATACAAGAAATGATGCGCAGGGTATTGCACAAGATATTGAGGAAATTTTTGCTACTTTTCCTCGACTAAAAGAAAGAAAAAACCAGTTGGCAGGGACTTTATCGGGTGGCGAACAACAAATGCTTGCAATGGGGCGTGCGTTGATGAGTCGACCTAAACTTTTGATGTTGGATGAACCCTCCATGGGTCTATCGCCCATCATGGTAGATAAAATCTTTGAAGTTATCGCTGATATATCCCAAAAAGGAGTTAGCATTTTGTTGGTTGAGCAAAATGCATTTAGAGCACTTGAGATTGCTGATACTGCATACATCCTTGAGTCTGGCACTATCGCATTATCTGGTAAGGGCAAAGATCTTATGAACGATGAGCGAGTTCTAACCTCCTACCTTGGTCAAAACTAAAATCGCAATCACTTAATCTCTCAGTCTATGGGTTATATCCAGTAGCTAGAGATTCAAACTTTGTAATATTTTTAAGGAATGCCAATTTAACTGACCCGGTGGGTCCATTTCTTTGTTTGGCAATAATGATCTCAGCCACTCCGGGCTCTTTGGACAATTCTTTTTTATAGTAGTCATCTCTGTAAATGAACATGATGACGTCAGCGTCTTGTTCGATTGCACCTGACTCACGCAAGTCGCTCATCATTGGTTTTTTATCTGGGCGTTGCTCCACTCCCCTGCTAAGTTGTGAGAGCGCGATAACGGGACACTGCAACTCCTTGGCAAGCATCTTCAGTCCCCTAGAGATCTCACCTAATTCAGTTGCCCGGTTCTCCCCGTCTGAGCCGTTACTACCAGACATCAATTGCAAATAGTCGACCACAATCAGTCCTAGTTTGCCGCACTTCCTGGCCAAGCGTCTTGCATTGGCTCTTAGTTCACTTGGCGTTAGACCCGGTGACTCATCAATGAAAAGGGAGGAACGGCCGACTCGGTCTGCTGTTTCAACCAGTCTTGTGAATTCATCAGGCTGGAGTTTGCCGGTTCTGAGTCTATTTTGATCAATCCGTCCAAGTGAGCCTACAATCCTGACGACCAATTGAGCTGCCCCCATCTCCATTGAAAATATTGCAACTGGCAGGCCTTCGTTTAAGGCCACATGCTCAGCAATATTAATGGCCAAAGCTGTTTTACCCATTGAGGGACGAGCAGCCAATATCACCAAGTCCCCCCCCTGGAGTCCGGATGTCATTCGGTCTAAATCGTAAAAACCTGTTGGTACTCCAGTTACATCGCTTGGGTTTTGGGACATCTCAGTGATACGGTCAAGCAAGGTTGCGCCAAGCGTATCTAACTTTTGAAAGCCTTGCCTTTTTCTGGCACTTTCTTCACCCACGTTAAAGATTTTTTGCTCAGCCTCATCCAATATCGTTGGAACTGGCCTGCCTCCTGTATTCATAGCGCTTGTAGTAATTTCCTCGCTCACGCTAAGTAACTTTCTAAGCATCGCGCGCTCACGAACAACCTCTGCAAACCGCCTAATATTACCCTCGGAGGGAACATACTGAGCAAGAGAGTTGAGGTACTCAATGTTACCTGCCTCCTCTGACTTCCCCTGAGATTTGAGATGTTCAAAAACAGTTAACGTATCTGCAGCTCGCCCCAAATTCATTAAACTATGAATTGCACCAAAGATCAGCTTATGTTCATATCTGTAAAAATCCTCCTCGGTTAACAAATCTCCAATCTTGTCCCAAGAAGCATTATCAAGCAATACGCCCCCTAAGACACTAGATTCAGCCTCAAGTGAATGGGGCGGAATTCGCAACTGCTGTACAAAAGGAGCTTCTAATTCGTCCTCAAAAGCAACTGTTTCTAGGACATTTAAAGGAGCTGGGTTACTTTGTGTATCCATATCACTTGGTTCATCCACAGCTCCAAATCCTTCAGACACATACGCTGGCTCCTGAAGTGCAACTGGATTTAAATCAGGGTCATAAATAAAATCCTCATCCTCCCACCGATAACTAGAACTATCCAAACTTTCATCATCATTTGAAGTTGTTCCATCACCATTTGGGGTTTTATCAGTGGGTTGCATGAAAATTATTTAAACTTAAACTTTATCTAAAGCACTTGTAAATGAGTCTGCATAAAACTCATCTGCAGGCAAGCCTAATTCTGAATAGGCAACACGCGCACTGTCAACAACGATAGGTGCTCCACAGGCATAGACTTGGTAGTTAGATAAATCTTTAAAGTCACTTGTAACACCGTTGTGTACAAAGCCAATTCTGCCGCTCCAAGCGTCGCTCTCCAAGGCATCAGAAACTACGGGTATGTATCTTAAATTTGGCATTTCAGCGGCTCTTGCCAAAACCCAATCATTCATGTACAGATCCGAGGGCCTTCTGCCTCCCCAGTAAAAGGTAACCTGTCTTTTATTGTTCAGGTGTTGCATCTCCTCAATTATTGCTTTAATAGGAGCGAATCCAGTTCCCGAGGCAATAAAAATCAAAGGCTTTTCAGAGTCCCTTAGGAAAAAAGAGCCCTGTGGTCCCTCAATGCGCTGTATCTCCTTTTCTTTCATGGCACCAAATACATGATCTGTAAATAATCCGCCAACCATGTGGCGTATGTGTAGCTCAATGTAAGGCACCTCTGCTGTGACGGTATGGGGCGCATTTGCCATTGAATAACTTCGCCTTGATCCATCGCGCAACAAAAAGTCTACATACTGGCCAGCTTTGTACTTGATCAAATCGCTCGCTGGAACTTGAAGCTTAACAACCATCACATCATCGGTTTTCTTCTCGAGCGAGAAAACACGAACTGGCATTTTTTTGATCGGAAATGCACCCTCCTCTACAACTTGCTTAGACTCTAAGACAATATCGGTATGTGCAGTTGAACAGCATGTCAGTATGAAACCCAGAGCCTCCTCACCTGAGCTCAGGGCTTTGGCTTGATGTGAACCAATGCTGACGTTACCAGATATCAGTTTACACTTACAAGAGCCACAGGCCCCGTCCTTACAGCCGTAAGGCATACCAACTCCTTGTCGAATACCCGCTGACAGTAGCATTTCTCCGTCATCTGCCTGAAAAGTACGGCCACTAGGCTCAACCGTGATCTTAAAGCTCATCTTTGTGTATCCTTAGACATTTGAATATTTAACCAACCCTTAATTTTGCCCTCAAATCAAACACCTTTGGGCGCTTTGCCCTCACGTTTTAAAAAACAACGGCTTTTAATTGTCGGTTGTGGGGATATTGGCGTACGTTTAGCACGTTTGGCTCGTCCGAATGTACGACTTTATGCTTTAACTTCCTCCGCGCACAGAATAACTGAGCTTCGAGAATTAGGTATCACTCCTATTCTTGGCGATTTAGATAGCCCCCCAACTTTGAACCGATTAGCTGGACTTGGGGGGCGAATCATTCACCTTGCTCCTCCTGCCCAAACGAACACCGTTGACCAAAGAACAACAAATCTGGTTCGGGCGTTTAGCAAACGCCACTCCCCCGTTCAATTGGTTTACTCATCCACCAGTGGTGTTTACGGAGACTGCTATGGTGAATGGGTGGCTGAGACACGTGCCATAAAACCATCTACTGATAGAGCTAAAAGAAGAGTTCATGCAGAAGAGACTATAAAGTTTTTTGGTCTCATCTCCTCTTGCAAAATTAGTGTAATGCGAGTGCCTGGAATTTATGGGCTAGACCGCCCTCAAGGCACGCCAATTGAGAGATTAAAAAGAGGCTCGCCCGTTTTAAATAAAGATTCAGATGTTTATACGAACCACATTCACTCAAACGATTTAGCAAGGGCTTGTTGGTTAGCTATTTGGAGGGGCGATAACCAAAGAACTTACAACATCAGTGATGATTCAAATATGCTAATGGGGGACTATATGGACTGGGCCGCGGATCACTTTGGTTATCCACGCCCGCCCCGAGTTAGTTTGCAACAGGCAAAATCAACACTCAGCGAGATGCAACTCAGTTTCATGCAAGAGTCTAGACAACTGATTAATCACAGAATGAAGTATGAGCTAAAACTAAGACTCAACTTTCCAAGCATAAAAGACGGCTTAACAATTAAGGACTCTATAGAGTCTTAATTAATCAACGCCCTCCCACTCCCGAGATTTCAAAAATATGCTGCGCCTCCCTTGGCAAACAACGCCAGTACTGAGGGGATGATTGAACTTTAGCGTTCAAAGCCGCCGCAGCCTCCCACCCCCAACGTGGCTTGTACAAGAACGCTCTGGCCAGCGCTACTAAATCGGCCTCACCCTTTTGAATAATCTGATCTGCCTGATGCGGATCTGTAATGAGTCCGACCGCAATAGTTGTGAGATCACTTTTATCCTTGGCCAACTTGGCAAAGGGAACTTGGTAGTTGGGTCCTAACGCAATCTTTTGCTCAGAGGAGACGCCCCCAGAGGAGATATGAACGAAATTAGCGCCCGCATTCTTTAATATCAATGATAATTCTGCAGTCTCCTGCGGGGTCCAGCCCCCGTCTACCCAATCAGTTGCAGAAATGCGTACACCAATCACCCCTTTAAACGAGCTCCTAACTTCAGCAAAAACTTCTAAAAGAAAACGAATTCTGTTCTGAAAGGACCCCCCGTACTGATCCGTTCTTTGATTGGACACAGGTGATAAAAATTGATGCAATAAATATCCGTGAGCCGCGTGAAGTTCAATAGCATCAATACCAATTTTTTGAGAGTAAGCGGCTGCTTTTGCGAAACCTTGCACAATTCTCTCAATATTAGCTATGTCCAATTCATGAGGGCTTCTCTCTTTACCCAGGTGGGGGATAGCTGAGGGTCCAAATGTCTCCCATCCATCATTTAAACCTTGTCCGATAGGAAGTAACTGCCCTCCCTTCCATGGAATTGCGCTAGAGGCTTTTCTACCCGCATGAGCGAGTTGTATACAAACTGGAATGTGGGGGGCCAATTTACGGGCTCGTTCTAGATAATTCTCAATCGAGGCTGCGCGTGCATCGTCCCAAATTCCTAAGCAATTAGGCGTTATTCGTCCCTCTGGTGTAACAGCAGTCGCCTCTATGATGAACAAACCTGCGCCACTGTTAAATAAGCTTGACCAATGAGAAAGGTGCCAATCGTTAGCGTGTCCATCTATCGCAGAATACTGACACATGGGTGCAACAACGATACGGTTTTCTAGTTTCAAGATCCCCTGGGGTGAATTTATTTCAATTGGAGAGAATAAATGACTCATAATTTAAATTCTTTTAAAAATAGTATGATTGGTTTAATTAATTGTCGGTGTATTTGAGCTTTTTTTGCTCGGATTTTCCAGGTAGTTTATATTAATACTGTCTAAAGCTGGTCCAAGCCAGGTCGATATACTTAGGCAGGGCAAGGCAAGGCAAGGCCGAGTAAGGCAAAGTGGAGGGCCATCAGTCCTTTGCGTACAGTAGCCCCAATAGGAATCAGTCATAATTTTGAATTCATATGTCTTTAACTCATACTTTAAGACTCCTTTTAGCAGCATTTTGCAGTGCATGCATCATCTCTTGCGGAGGGGGCGGGTCAAGCTCAGCTAATTCTGCGCTTCTCAGCCCAGCCTTAGCGACCCAAAAGGGTAATTTCATAGACAGTGCAGTAACGGGTATAGGGTATAAAACTGCGACCCAAAACGGTATAACCGATCAATTCGGAGGCTATGTTTACGCACCTGGAGAACAAGTCACTTTCTACATTGGAGCCATCACATTACCTCCTGTGGCTGCTCTCTCTACAGTTACCCCTCTTAGCATGAGCACGACTGGTTCGCTCAGTGACCCAGTGGTCACTAATGTGGCATATTTGCTTCAATCTATTGACTCAAATAACAACCCTAACGATGGACTTCTCATCGACTCAAGGGTGGCAGCATTGGCAACTACAAATTTAAACTTCAATCAATCTTCAACAGATTTTGCAGCCGATCCAGCGGTCAAGAGTTTAATTGCAGCAGTTGATAAATTAAAGGGAACGCCTACTAGCGTTACGACAACAAGTGCAGTAGCAAATTTTGGTCAAACATTACTTGGTCTAGTAGATTCAAGCTCCATTCCCACTCCTGGGTGTGACCAAATCAATACGCAAACAGTTATTACCAGAACCAACTACTCAACAAATTTTTGGGCCAGCGTGGTTGTAAAGCCTTCAAACAAATACGGATTTGCTTATGGAGGTGCCTTTCGCAATATTGGCTCCAATCCATTCGGAGCATTTGCCTGGTATCAACCAAAAGCAAATTCAAATGAGATATTAATTGCTCAAAAAAGTGGTAAGTGGGACCCCTCTTACTCACCAATTTATGACATCTGGCTTCAGCATTCAGAAAATCCAAATATTGTGATGCGTATTGCTGTATCTCCCGTCACGCAAGAAACCGCTGATGTTCCTAAATATGTTGGTACGTCAATATATTTGATTTATATTGGGCCAGCCGGCACCTATTTAGACTTTCAATTTGCAAGCGGTAACGTTCCCGTCGCTTATTTTTCTTTTATTGGAAACAATGCAGCCTCGTATTACACAGGCACAGCCGGGTTAGACGGAACACTGGGTAATGCAGATGATGGATTTTTACCTAGCGGCGTAAATCAAATTTGGTTACAACACATTCCCGGTCAAACCAATTACCCACCTAATATGCACATTGGGGCAACGACACCTTACGGAAGAACACTCAGCTCAACTGAATGCTTTTTAAATCCAGGAGGTTCAGTGCAAATTTGGGGATCTCCTTCAACAACATCTGATCTTCTATTCAGTCCTAACAGCTTGCCGAATTTCTGGGGTCATGATGCACCTTTATACACAGATCAAAATGGCTACCAAGGAGCTATTGGTATCAGAAACGGAGTACAAAGCGTTTCTGTTGTTAAATCAAACTAATGATTACAGAATTTGAATAGCTTAATGACTAGTTTCTAACAAAAAAGATTTCAACTGTTCAGCCGCAGCCGCCTGCCTTAACTCCAACATCTTAGAGCCCATTGATGAAGTCGATAATTCAGCACGTCCACTCGCACCTCCATCTTTAAAGCCTGATAGGCTTTTTTGATTTAAAAGTTGCCTCCTAACTGCATTCGGACGAACCGCTATTAATTCAGATGTGTCTGCTATTCCTGCGTGCTGTCCCCAATCTTTCGGATCAATTTTAGCTTTAATTAATACGGAGTCTTCAAGGGTGACATCGTTATATGAATCCAAATTAATAACTCGAACCCCAATTGATTTCCATTGTTCATTTAAGCTCTTTGCAACCAAACTCTGTATTTCAATACTTTGGCTATGGTCGCCTAAAAATGCGATACATTTAAATCCTGACAAATAAAGGGATACAGAGATATCTATTAAAACCTTGGAGAAAGTTTCATTACTAACGCCAAGTGTTCCAGGGTAAAGTAAGTTACCCGAGGGCTGCGCAAATTCTCCTTCAGGCACATAAGCTATCAAAGGTGCAACAAGTACATGGCCAACATTAAAAGCAATTTGTTGTCCAGTTTTTTTAATTATGAAGTTGTGTTTACCAAGAGCTAAATAGGGTCCCCCTTGCTCAGTCCCACCCGTTGGAACAATGACAGTGGTGAATCCTTTATTGATCTTCGCATTGAGTTCTGGCCAAGTCAGTTCTTCGATGTAGACAGTTTTTAATTTTTCAGAGTAATTAATATTTGTACTTGTAGAATGCGATCCTTGAGAATAAGCAGAAAAGTTTAAAAATAAAATTATTAATAAATTTAAACCTATATTTGATCCACGTCGTCGAACACTAAAGGTATAAATGAAGTTAAACATAAGGTTGATTTCCTTTGGAGAGTCTATTCAATTCGTATGAATT